>JAHYJD010000102.1 GCA_019429365.1 Bacteroidales bacterium
AATTTCAACAACCGAACCTATGTTACCACCGCTGGCGATATTGTAAACTCGACCCACCGCCACGGCTATTCGGCCTATGTGGTAAAAAGTCTAACCGATCACTGGTCACTGGGGATTTTCAGTTCTGGTTTGTCGAGCACCTTTCACAACCTTGATTTTAATGCAGACCTGGTGCCTGCCATTGAATGGAGCCTTTTCCCGTACGAGGAGGCCACCAGGAGATCAGTAACCCTTGCCTACCGTATGGGTTATGGTTACAACAATTACATGGAAACCACCATTTTTAACAAAGATGAAGAGTGGATCTGGGCCCAGTCGCTCGAGGCCACTATTAGGTTTCAACAGCCCTGGGGCAATGTTCGTGCAGGTGTAACAGGCTCGCATTTCTTTGACGACCTGTCAAAAAACAGGGCACAAATTTATACCAACGTCAACCTGCGGATAGTCCAGGGACTGAGTCTGAATTTTTATGGCAACTACGAAATCATAAATGACCTGGTGGCCATTCCTGCCGGCGACCGCTCACTGGAAGAAGTACTGCTGGCCCGCTCGCAGCAGGCAACCAGCTATAGCGTTTCGGGATCGGTTGGCTTAAGCTATACGTTCGGATCGAGGTTCAGTGCAGCCTACAACCCCAGGCTTTAAAAGCAGTCTTTGGTCTTTTAATAGAGTCCATCCTCACCCCCGTTCATGCCGTCGGAGGGCCTTGTTTCGCCACGATCGCGATAACCGCCAAAGCGATAGGTAAAAGAAAGGGTGATGACCCTCGATTCGCGCTCAAATCGGCGTTCCTGCCCGAACCGCACATCATCAGTCTCCAGCACAAAACGTCGGGTATTGAAAAGGTCGCTGATACTCAGGCTCACTGTTGCATTTTGCTGCATTATATTACGTCTCAACCCAAGATTAAAACTGAAAACAGGCTTGATACTGCCCTGTGGCACCACGATGGGGCCACGGTAGCTTCCCATCATCTGCAAACTGAACCAGTTGGGGATGCGGAAGTTTCCCAGCAAGCTGGTAGTCCAGCTGTAATTTGAGTTGGTATAGGGTTCGCCTGCGGCATTGCGGCTGGTGATTTCAGAATGGAAAAAATTTCCCGTTAAGGTCATATCGGCATTCTGGCTGAATGTTAACTGATTAACCAGCTCAACCCCCAGGTTGCGGCGGGTATCTGAATTGATCCAGGTTACAACAGCATAACGGTCGTCGATCAGGTCGAAAACCCTCGAAATGGAATTTTCGGTGTGACGGTAATAGGTGCTGGCACTCAGAAAAAGGTTCTCCCACCCCCTGAGATAGCTCAGTTCGAAACTATTGGTAAAGGCTGGCTCCAAACCAGGATTACCGATTCGAAGGTTGTAAAAATCCTGCGCATTAATAAAGGGCATTAAAGCACCGGTGCGCGGTCGGCGCACACGCCTGCTGTAATTTACCTGCACATCCTGATTCTTGCTGATTTCGTAATTCAGAAACAGGCTTGGAAACAAGTTGAAATAATTGTTGGTAATGGTGCTGTCGATAGCTGGCTGGAAGGAATCAGTGGCTGTGAATTCGCCGCGCAAGCCAGCCTGATAGCTGAATTGCCCCAAACGGTGCTGCACAATCATATAGGCGGCGTGCACGTCGCGATCGTAACGAAACTGATTGGTAATCCAATCGTCTTGTTCAAACTGGCCATTTTCAAAATCGTATTCGTTAAAGATCTGCTCCAGGTCCCAGAATCTGATGTTTGACCGCAAACCAGCTTCAAGGTTCAAATCGTCGTGAATGGGCCTGCGGTAGTCGAGTTGCGCCAATAGAAGCTGACTGGTTCGAGGCCTTTCGTAAGTCTGCAACGAACGCCGTTCGACCACCTGCTGGTTTTGATGGTCAAAGAAATCCTGATCAAAGTATTCTATGCGGTCTTGTGTGTCGTGCGAAAAACTGAGTTGCGCATCAAGGCGGTGCCCGTTGTCAGAGGAAGCCTGCCATCCGTAACTAAGCCCTACTTCATAATTATCGCGCGACTGGTCCTCTTCGAGCAGCCGCACAAACATACTATCGAGTTCCTGCTGCATGTTTAGGTTTCTTATGTTGTAAAGCCTTTCGCGGTCGCGGCTGCGAAAGTTCAGGTTGGTGTACAGCCTGAGAGAACTTTGGGGATTAAGCTCATATTCTACTCCCGAGCGCAAGAGATGTCCCTGGTTCCAGCTGGTGGTAGAGTAATCCTGATCAAGAAAAGGAGAAACCCCTTCGTCGTAATACCTGCGGAAACTCTGGTTTTCCTCCCAAAGCTGTCGGTACTGGTAAGAATAGTTGGTAAAAACATTCAGACGATTGGCCCGGTAGTTCAAATTAACACCTGTGGTATACTTATGGCCTGTTCCGGCCGAAGTTTGCACCTGCCCGTTAAAGCCCTGCAAGCGTTGTTCTTTAAGTATAATATTGATGATACCCCCTACTCCTTCAGCCGCATAACGGGCCGATGGGTTGGTAATTAATTCCACACTCTCTATGGCGTCGGCGGGATATTGCTCAAGAATAGATTCTGTATCGTCGCTAGAAAGATTGGTTGGCCTTCCGTTGATATAAATTTCCACACTTCCGCTGCCGCGCATGGTCAGATTCCCTTCCTCATCCACCTGTATGGAAGGCAGGGTTTCGAGCATCTGCAAGGCAGTACCCCCTTCGGCCACAATGGTGTTTTCGAGGTTAAAGATGCGCCGGTCGAACTCGCTTCTGAAAAGCGATGCGGCAGCTTCTACGGTTACTTCGCCCAGTTGTTCAGCCAGCGAGAAAAGCTCAATATCTCCAAGGTTTTTTGTTCCCCTTTCCAGGGAAACTTCTTGCCAGAGTTCTTCATAACCAATAAATCCTACCCTAAGCAAGTAATTTCCTGGCTGAGCCTGAAGTTCGAACCTTCCTCCCTGGCCGCTAACGGTGCCACTTACCATGCTGCTATCAGCGGGAAGCATAAGCGAAATGTTCGAAAACTCGAGGGGGCTGCCTGTTCCTTCTTCAACAACTTTTCCTCTAATTACCGACTGACCAACAGAAATGGTATTAAAAAGGATCATAAGAGAAAGAATTGTAAGCACCGTTTTGGTCAAAAGACCTATTTGATATCTATTTTTATTCATAAATTAAATTTTCTTTAATTAATTGAATTACAATATATAAAACATTATTTTTTAATTTTAGTTCAATTTTTTAACTCAAAATTACATAAAAGACCGATTATGAAACATATAAAAAAAGCCCGCCAAATGGCGAGCTTTTCAAATTTTTAACTATTTGAATTATTCTGTTTTCGAATAATCCATTGCAGCATGGCGTTTGTAGGTTTCAAAACGCCATTTTGCGTTTGCTTCAGCAGCTTTAAATAGTTCCACTGCATCTTTCGGGAATGCTTTCTTAAGAGAACTGTAGCGCACTTCAGAAGCAAGGAATTCCTGGAACTTACTCCAGTCGGGCTCTTTCGAGTCGAGCTGGAATGGGTTCTTACCTTCTGCTTCGAGCAGCGGATTATAGCGGTACAGGTGCCAGTATCCTGCTTCAACAGCATCTTTAATCTGCTGCTGCGACTTGCCCATACCGGCGCGAAGACCGTGATTGATACATGGCGAGTAAGCAATAATCACTGATGGTCCGGGGAAAGCTTCCGCTTCGCGAATAGCCTTCAGGTATTGGTTCTGATTGGCACCCATCGCCACCTGTGCAACGTAAACATAGCCATAGGTCATGGCCATCAGACCCAGGTCTTTTTTGCGCACGCGCTTACCAGCGGCAGCAAACTTGGCAATGGCACCCACGGGGGTCGACTTGGAAGCCTGTCCGCCGGTGTTGGAGTAAACCTCGGTGTCCATAACCAGCAGGTTCACATCTTCGCCAGATGCAATTACGTGATCAAGGCCACCGTAACCAATATCATAAGCCCAGCCGTCGCCACCGAAGATCCATACTGATTTTTTCACCAGGTAGTGCTTCAGATCGAGGATTTGTTTTGCAAGTTCGTTCTTTTCCTTGCCAAGGGCAGCAACCACTTTTTCAGAAGCTTCTTTTGATTTGCTGGCATCTTTCATCGTTTCAAGCCAAAGCTTGAATGCTTCCTTGGTTTCGGAGCTCATATCGGCTTCAAGGCCCATCTCCATCAAGCGTGCCATGCGCTCGCGAAGTTTGTTTACACCGGTAGCCATACCAAAGCCATATTCGGCATTGTCTTCAAACAGGGAGTTGGCCCACGCGGGTCCGTGTCCATCCTTGTTGAAAGTATAGGGCGTTGCCGGAGCCGACCCACCATAGATAGAAGAGCAGCCGGTAGCATTGGCCACCATCATGCGATCGCCAAAGAGCTGGGTAATGAGCTTAATGTAAGGTGTTTCGCCGCAACCTGCGCAGGCGCCGCTGAATTCGAACAAGGGCTGTGCAAACTGGCTGTTCTTAACCGATTGTTCTTTATCAAGGATAGTGTCCTTGTAAGAAACAGTCTTGCTAAAGGTATCCCAACGCTTATCTTCGTGCATTTGCGACTCCAGGGACTTCATTACCAATGCCTTTTCAGGAGCAGGACAAACATCAGCGCAGTTGCCGCAACCGGTGCAGTCGAGCGGGCTCACCTGCATACGGTATTTATAGCCTGCCAGTTTACCCTTGGTGATCTCAATAACAGGGGTATCTGCACCAATCTTCTTCATTTCCTCATCGTCGATCAGGAAAGGACGAATCACAGCGTGGGGGCAAACATAAGCACATTGGTTACACTGGATACAGTTTTCAAGTTGCCACTCGGGCACGTGAACGGCTATTCCGCGCTTTTCGTAAGCGGTTGTGCCGGCATCCCATGTACCATCTTCACGGCCAAGGAAAGCACTTACAGGAAGGTCGTCACCTTTCTGGGCGTTGATCGGGAACACAATGTCGCGGATAAATTCAGGGATATCAGTGCGCTTTTCGGCAGCTTTCACCTCCAACTTCTTCCATTCGGCAGGAATCTGAACTTCAATCACTTCAGCACCACCACGGTCAACGGCAGCATTGTTCATGCGAACGATTTCCTCGCCCTTCATGCCATATGATTTGTAAATGGCAGCCTTCATTTCCTTCACTGCATCATTGTAAGGAATTACTTCGGCCACCTTGAAAAAGGCAGCTTGCATAATGGTGTTGGTACGGCCACCCAGTCCGATTTCCTCAGCAATTTGGGTAGCATTGATCATGTAGAATTTTGCACCGCTTTCAGCGAGCTGCTTTTTCATATGATCGGGGATGCGATGCTTGGTTTCTTTCTCATCCCAAATGGAGTTGAGCAGGAAGGTTCCGCCTTTTTTCATGCCTTTCAAAAGATCATACCGGTCGAGGTATGCCGGCACATGACAGGCGATAAAGTCGGCTGCATTGATCAGATAGGGCGAGCGTATGGGCGAATCACCAAAACGAAGGTGAGAAACAGTAAAACCACCCGACTTCTTGGAGTCGTAACTGAAATAGCCTTGCGCAAACTTATCAGTGGTGTCACCAATAATTTTAATGGAGTTTTTGTTGGCACCTACCGTACCATCTGAACCCAGCCCGTAAAATTTGGCAGCATAATTCCCTTTCGGGGAAACATCAATATTTTCGCCAACAGGAAGTGAGCGGAAGGTAACGTCATCAACGATACCAACGGTGAATTGATTTTTAGGCTCCTTCATTTTCAGGTTGTCGAAAACAGCAATCATATGGCTGGGCAAGGTGTCCTTTGAGCTAAGGCCATAGCGTCCGCCAACAATCACAGGAGCGTCTTTCATGCCATATAACAGGTCGCGGATATCGAGATACAGCGGGTCGCCGTTTGCACCTGGCTCCTTGGTGCGGTCGAGCACAGCAATGCGCTTCACGCTTTTTGGCAGCACCTTGAAGAAATACTTTGCAGAGAATGGCCGGTAAAGGTGAACAGAGATCAGACCAACTTTTTCTCCTTTACCCACCAGGTAGTCAATGGTTTCCTTAATGGTTTCTGTAATAGAACCCATTGCAATAATAATGTTCTCGGCATCAGCGGCACCATAATAAGAAAACGGATGATATTCGCGGCCGGTAATTTTTGAAATTTCTTTCATATAACCTTCCACGATATCGGGAACAGCATCGTAGAAACGGTTGGCTGCTTCCCTTGACTGGAAGTAGATGTCGGGATTCTGGGCGGTACCGCGGGTTACGGGATGCTCGGGATTCAGGGCCCTGTCGCGGAACTCCTGAAGGGCTTTCATATCGAGCAGTTTAACCAGTTCACTCTGGTCAGCTTCTTCCACTTTCTGCACTTCGTGCGAAGTACGGAAACCATCGAAGAAATGCAGGAAGGGCACCCTTGACTTAATGGCGGCCAGGTGGGCCACCGGAGCAAGGTCCATGATCTCCTGCACACTGCCGGTAGCCAGCATGGCAAAACCGGTTTGGCGGGTACTCATTACGTCAGAATGATCGCCAAAAATAGAAAGGGCCTGGGCAGCCAAACTACGGGCCGAAACGTGGAAAACACCGGGCAGCAATTCGCCGGCAATCTTGTACATATTGGGGATCATAAGTAACAAACCCTGCGAGGCAGTATACGTGCTGGTAAGTGCACCGGCCTGCAGCGAGCCATGAACGGCACCGGCTGCGCCCGCTTCGGATTGCATCTCAACCAGCTTAACTTCTTCACCAAATATGTTCTTGCGTCCATGAGCCGCCCATTCGTCAACATTCTCTGCCATATTGGAAGAGGGGGTAATGGGATAAATGGCAGCTACTTCACTAAACATGTAAGCAACATGCGCTGCGGCATGGTTACCGTCACAAGTAATGAATTTTTTCTTTTTTGTCATGTTTATTAAATTTAAAAAGAGTCTTATTTTAAGGCAGTTAGCGTCAATAAAGAACCGGGGCAAAATTACTAATTTTTACCGATAGAATTCTGCAATAATGGCTATTTATAACGATTCTAAGTAAGCGAAGACTGAAGAGTTGTTAATCGAAAAACATCCATGAAAGCCCGAACTTTATGGCCATTTCCGGAAGGGGATAAAAAGGAATGGCATAAATTACCGGGGCATCCGGCAAAAGGCTTCCAAGGTTTTGCGCCTTAATGAAGAAACGTGTGCGCTGCACCTTTATGGTGGCAAAAGCATCAACCAGCAAAACAGGGTCGCGCTCATAAGAATCCTGGGCATAAAACTGCCTCACCACCGGCATATAAGCCATTGGGCGGTATGGGGCGTTGTAAAACAGATCGAAACCCAGGTTCAGGTCCATGGCTTTCTTAAACAAAGAAAAATCGAAGAAAACGGAGTGATAGCTGACCAGCTCAGGAAACTGCTCAAATTGTTGTTCGCCGGTGTATTGATACAACACCTTATGGCGGGTCTGAAAAACCCCGATGCCGGCCTTAAGTCCGATCCCTGCCGACAAAAGCCCGAAGGTACCGGTATTCTGCACAGGCAATGCCTCAGGCCCCATAAAAACAATATTCGAGAGCAAATAGTAGTTGCCTTCGAGACTCAGCCACTTCGACTGGTATTTTGCTTGCGCATGGCCAATTTGCTGCTTGTCGAAATCATTTTCCCAGGAAATATAATTGCCATAAAAACGCGAAAGAAAATATGGGGCTTCTTGTTGGTAGAATGCGGCATTAAGAAATAAACGGTGTTTTTGTTCGGGTCGCCCAAGGGCTAAATTTGCACCAATCCCAAGGTCTTCGTCGTTATACCCCCCCAGGGTGAGGTGTGCAAAAGCTTTTCCTGAGAGGAAGCGTGTCTGGTCGCTCTCGAGTTCAACGCCCTGAACCACCTGGTTAAAACTTTCTTCACGAAAAACATAAGCCGGATCGGAGGTCTCTTCCCCTTCACCGGGCTCGGATACTTCGTAAAGCGGCTGCCTGATATCAATAAGGCGGTGTTTAATGTAAATTTTGAAATTGAACGGGAAAGTACCCCTTCCGCTTTGAAGCGGAAAATTGGACCAGCTCAGCAGGTTTTCAAGGGTATTTACAATAGTAGAATCGAAGGTAGAAGCTGGATTAAATGGCTCCACTTCATAAAATTCGACCGGTGGGCTTGGGTCGTTAAAAACTATGGTTTGTCTTTTCCACGAAAACTCGTGGTTTATTCTACCCAGGTTTATAAATCGCCTATCAGAAAGTGTATCGTCCCCGCTACCACCCACATAAAAGCCTGTTTGATAAAAATGGTGCAGATTCACAGCCGTTTCGCGGTGTCTGAGTTCGGCTTGCGGCAAAAAAACAATATCGCGGTTGGGATCTTCCTCGAAATCGAGGTAATTTTCCAGCCCGCCGCTTTCCTGGTTAGAAAAGCGGTTGCTGATAAAACTTGCCAGCGCCTGATAACGTTTGTTTGGAAGCTGAAAATCGAGTGTGAGGTATATATTCGAATTCCGCGAAGCAACCCTGTTGTAAAATCCGGGCGAATTCACCAACTGGTAATTGAAGCCGGCATGCAGGGTTTCGTGAAACTTCTGGTTGTGCAGGGCATAAAAAAGCTGTTCGCGTTCCGAGCCGGTCACATAAAACAGGTCAGTAAAAACATGCTTAGGCCTGTAAAACCTCAGCTGCGAATGCTCCAAACGGTAACCCTGAAAAAGCCCTCCCCCGTCGAGCGGGAAATCATGTCCCAGCACAGGGCTGAACTGAAGCTGGCGGGTGGCATGACCTACATTGCCTTTATTGGCAAAAAAGAACCCTGCCCTGTGCGCAAAATCGTAATGTTGAAAACCAGTTATAGTAGTGTCGACAAAATTGGGGGTGGCTTCAAACGGGCTTTGCAGTTGCTCCTCGGTATACCATGGAATATCCAGGCGCGACTTAAGGGTATCTTCGGGCATTCCGGCCTGAACCAACCGGGACAGCACAAGAAGAACAATAAAAAAAGCCGTTGAGCGAACCATAGTCAATTTTATAAAACCGATCAGGATAACGGGAAAGCTTTCAAAAAAATTTTGGTAAAGGTAAACATTTAGCCTTTATGTATCAGCATGTGCTGTGGCAGATGGGTTTTTATATTTTTCCCTTCCGGGGAAAGCAAAGAAAGAGCCCGCAACATTTAACCTGGTTATCAAAATCAAAAAATTCATACCTTCGAAACCACAATGACCTGGACAAAAGAACATATTTCAATACTAGGAGTGGCTGCCATAACCTCCTTTATGGGCACTTTTCTGATTTCGTCGGTAAACATTGCGTTGCCGGCTATTGAAGCTGAATTTGGGCTTGATGCCGTAAGCCTCAGCTGGATGGTAACGGCCTTTTTGCTTGCCTCGGCCATACTGCTATTGCCTGTTGGTAGGCTGGCAGACTCAAAGGGTATTCGGAGGTTATTTAAAATTGGATTACTGATTTTTACGCTGACTTCTTTGCTTTGTGCAATAGCCCCGAATGGCATGCTGTTGATTTTCTTTCGTTTTCTTCAGGGCACAGGAGCTGCTTTGACCACTACTACCGGTCCAGCCATCCTGGTGTCGGTTTTTCCACCCCAGCAACGCGGCAGGGTGCTGGGCATTTCAGTCTCTGCTGTTTACCTGGGGCTGGCTACCGGGCCTCTTTTCGGAGGATTCTTAACCCAGTCATTTGGCTGGCGTTCCATTTTTTACCTTTCTACTCTTATGGGGCTTGCAGCAATCATTGTTGCCTATCTTTATCTGGGAAGGGATGGCATTCGCGGTGCCCGTCAGGTAATTAATTTAAAGGGCTTGTTCTTTTATATGCCCGGTTTGTTCTTACTCGTATTTGGTTCCTCATGGATTCCGGGCACTACAGGCTGGATCATGCTGGCTTTGGGATTTGCTCTCCTGGTAGCATTCTGGCTGCATGAGCAGCACTCTGTTGCACCGGTGTTCGACACCGGGCTGTTTTCAAAAAACCGCTTGTTTGCCTTTTCAAACCTGGCAGCCCTGATCAACTACAGCGCTACTTTTGCCATAGTTTTTTTTCTGAGTTTATACCTGCAAAAAATTCAAATGCTCTCACCACGCGAAGCAGGCAGCATTTTGATTGCACAGCCAATTATGATGGCCATCTTTTCGCCTTTGGCAGGGAGATTATCTGACCGCATTCAGCCCCGTTACCTGGCTACACTGGGCATGAGCATGTGCACCCTTGGCCTTGCTGCCTTTGCCTTTCTTGGTCAGGAAACTTCTATTGGGATCATTGTTGGCATATTGATCTTTGTTGGACTGGGATTCGCTTTCTTTTCATCGCCCAACATGAACACAATTATGGGATCTGTAGATCGCCACCAATACGGCATAGCTTCAGGCACATCGGCCACCATGCGTGTGCTGGGGCAAATGACCAGCATGACTATTGCCACCATCTTCTTCGCCCTTCTGTTCAGCGGCGATAGCGTCAATGCCGTTAGCAACGAAGTCTTCCTTAAAGCCCAGTTCTGGGGATTCATTACGTTTGCGGCCATTGGCGCTACAGGCATTTATTTCTCGTTTAACAGGGGACGCCTCAACAGAGAGACTTAAATGGTGCAAAGGTAGCCGACTGAGCAGGTTGCAGGAGCGTTAGTGGCGCAGGGGGCAGAACGCAGGCAGGAGTCTTTTCTGACTTTTGACTTTCTGACCTTCCTGCCAGCAGGCAGGCTTTCGACAAAACAAAAAAGCCCCAATCTTTCGAAAGGGGCTTTTAGAAAAGGTGGCGATCCGCTGGCTAGCGGACACGCTACTCTCACGGGTGTGAAAATAAAACCATAAAAAAACCCCGTTTTTTGCAAAACGAGGCT
>JAHYJD010000103.1 GCA_019429365.1 Bacteroidales bacterium
GAAGTTCAGGTCTCTGCATCTGCCAGCGAAGGATTTACTTTCGTAAGCTGGACGCTCGATGGCGCGGAAATTTCTGGAGCAGCAAACTTCACCTATACCATGCCCGCCGAAGATGTGACGCTTGTTGCAAACTTCGAAGAGATAGTCGTTGAGCCTGAAACCTTTATGCTTACCCTTGAGGCTTCGCCAACAGGCGCTGGAACCCTTAATGGTGACGGTGAATACGAAGAAGGTGAAATGGTTCTGGTTGAAGCCGTGGCCAGTGAAGGCTATTACTTCCTGAACTGGACCTGGAATGAGATGACCGTTTCTGCCAGTGAGCAGTTCATGTTTACCATGCCCGCCGAAGCAGTAACCCTGGTGGCGCATTTCATGAAGGAAGTACTGCCAGGCTTCTGTACCTTCTCGCAAGGCTACTGGTTTGCAAAGCCTGATGTGGTGTGGCCATTCGATGTGGTAATTGGCGGACGAACATTTACCCAGGAAGAAGGTCAGGACTTCTGGCCTTCGAACACACCGCTTACCCGTGCCTTCACGCAATATGCAGCGGTGGTGCTCAGCGAGGTTATTGTCAGCGAATTCCCGGATCTGCTGGCCGCCATGCAAGTTATAGATCATTACTTTGCTACCACTTACCCGAGAAACCCCAACGGAAATGTGAACAAAGCCTCAGGCTTTATTGGGAAATGGATCACTGAGAACCTATGTTACGAGGAGATTGAGATTTCTGAAGCAGAATACCACGAACCGGCATCCGGTGTGCTGCTGCACAACAGGAATGACCAATCCATCTTGTCGGTCTTCCCCAACCCCTTCCGCGACAAGCTGACCTTCCGCTTTGCCCCCGCTGCCGACACCCAGGTGCGCCTGGAACTGTTCGACATGACCGGCGCTTTGGTGGAAGTAGTTTACGAAGGTTTGGTGGAGGCAAACCAGCTTGTAGAGGTTCAGTACCATCCCCGACTCAGGAATACCAGTTTCCTATTCTATCGCCTGACAATGGGTGATGAATTACAGACCGGAAAAGTTATGTATCAAAAGTAAATTCAACCCCTTGGTATATAATGGAAGCGGCCCCGAGTAAATTCGGGGCCGCTTTTTAATGTCACGAATTTCGGCCAGAGTTATTTATTTTCATATTCAGTAAATTTTTTTGTTGCTTTTCCTATTATTAATGCTATATTCGATATAAATAACTGTTTAATCTCTCACATCGCTTTTAAAAAATTCAGGTGGCAATGCATTTGGGAATGAGGATGAGTGGTTTGCTGCTGGTGTTAATTTTCGCCGGCACGCCCTTGCTGGCCGACGATACTTTTGAGGACTTCTTCAGCCAATCGGGCTGGGTGCCCATGCAATACCTTAGCACAGACAAAAAAGCCACCCTGGCCGAAATAACCAATCCTGCCAACGTTGATGGCTTCAGGGAGATTACCCCGAAGGTTGTGATTTCTCCGCGAAAGACCTACTGGCTCAGGCTCGATTTCAGCGCCATCGATCTATCAGAAGTCGATGAATGGGTGCTGCGGTTTTCGCTTCTCGATGAGGTGACACTCTATTCACTGGGCCCCGATGGCATTATCTTCCGCGAAAGCGGCAAGATGAAAAGGCCTCCTGATGAAGGGCCGTATCATGCCATCGACTTCACTTTCCGCGAAAGCGAACTTATTGAGGGGCGCTACCTTTATGCCCGCATAAACCATGTGTTCAGGAAAATGATTCTGACGCAGCCGCGGTATTTTCACCCTTTTATAGTAGAGTTGGATGAGAAATATTACACCCGCGATGATCTGCGTTACTACACCCCCTACCTGCTCTTTATCGGCGGAATGCTCCTCATGTTCTTTTATTCCCTGGGCATATACTTTATGCACCGCGATATGCTGTTCATCTATTATTCTATTTATTTGCTGGCGCTGGTGCTTTACCTGGGCATGCGCCTGCCACTGATTTTCGGACCGCTGGAGCAGCGTTTCCCCCTTACCATGGTGCTCTACAACGACCTGATACAGGTTGTGGTTAACATTAGCTACCTAATATTTGCCAATTTTTTCCTGAAGGCCAAAACCAACTTTCCGCTGCTGTATAAAGCCATACGCTATGCCATTGTTTTCCTGCTACTGACCATGGTATTGCAGTTGGCCTTTATTCTTTCGGGCAGCCTGGCCTATGCCGAAGCCTACCTGATCAACTTTGAGCGCTACTTTATGATCGTGTTTACCTTAACGGCCTGGGTGCACATTCTGCTCAACCATAAGTCGCGCATTGTGTTTTTTCTGCTCATTGGCAGCTTCTTCTTTTTGGTAGGCGGCATCGCAGCCATGCAGCTAAACGACATAAAATACATGATGATGGGCACCTCCATCGAAGTGTTCGTGTTTTCGCTGGGTATGGGCTACCGCATTAAACTATGGGAAAAAGAAAAGCAAAGCATTGAAAATGAAATGAATAAAGTGCGGCTCTCGGCCCTTCGCGCACAAATGAACCCACACTTTATTTTCAACTCGCTCAACGCCATCAGGGCCTACGTAATTTCTAACGACACCCGCAAAGCTTCCGACTACCTGAATAAGTTTTCTTATCTCATAAGGCTCATATTGCAATATTCTTCGAAAGATACCATTTCGCTGCGCGAAGAAATCGATTCTCTTTCGTTGTATGTTGAGCTTGAGCAATTGCGCTTTCGCGAAAATTTTAACTTCGAGCTGATCACTCCGCCCGGCTTTAAAGCAGAGCAGTACCGTTTGCCGCCACTGATTTTGCAACCCTATGTGGAAAATGCCATTATTCATGGTGTGGCACCCAAAAAGGGCGAAAAGAAGCTGGAGATAAAAATTGAAACGGGCAAAACCAACCTTTGGATCAGCATTCGTGACAACGGGATCGGGCGTTCACTTTCGCGGAAAAAGAAAGACTACCAAGGCCTGCAGCACGAGTCCATGGCCATGTCGCTAACCAGTAAACGTATCGACCTGAGCGCCAGGCAAAAAACCAAGGAAAACAACATTCTGGTTACCGACCTGCAAGAGGAAGGGCTTCCGGCCGGCACCGAAGTTTGCATTAAACTGCCGGTGCAGAAAAATAAAATATAAAACACAATGGATATGAAACTTAAAGTGGCCATAATTGACGACGAGATCCATGCCATTGAAACCCTGAGCTACGACCTGCTGGAAAACCACCGGGAGCAGGCTGAGATCGTCTTTTCGACCACCGACCCGGTGGATGGCGCTCAAAAAGTCAGGACAGAAAAACCAGACTTGCTGTTTCTCGATATCAATATGCCGGCCATTTCAGGTTTGGATGTTATGAAACTGCTGAGCGACACAGACCTTTGCGTGGCACTGACCACCGCCCACCAGGAATATGCCATTCAGGCCGTAGGATCAAACGCCATTGCCTACCTGCTGAAGCCCATTCAGCCCGATGGGCTGAAAGAAGCCATTGACAAAGCCCTGGAAAAAAAGCACTGCCCCGCTGACAGCGGCCTGAAAAAAGACAAGATTGCCATCCACAATCACGACAGCATACACCTGGTAGACCACGACGACATTGTTTACTGCAAATCTGATGGCAACTACACCGAGCTGCACCTGTGCAGCAAAACCCGCGTAGTGGCCAGCAAATCGCTTAAAACCATCGAAGAAAGCCTTCCCCGGGCCAGCTTCAAGCGGGTACACAAAAGCTTCCTGGTAAACATTGGGCATATCAGCAAATACATCCGCCGGGGCCACGGCGAGCTGCTCATGACCAACGACCACATCCTTCCTGTTTCCAGAAGCCACCACCACGAAATCCTTAAACTCATCCAGAGCTACCTTTAATCCAAGATTTCCTGCCGTTCGTAAATCGGTGGTTGCTCCTTTGTTGAACTTTCCTGAAATTTACCTTTGACAATAACTATTCAGAGGCAGAAATCGCCTTTTTGTTTAAAAAAAAGCGCTAATAACCGTCTTTTTTAAAACCTAAAGTAGGCAAAAGTAAATGTTTAACAAACCAAAAATCGAAGAAATGAGAAGTATGTACGAAAAATTTCCAAGGGTAATCCTGGTATTTATCCTGGGAGCAATGTTTTTTACTTTTATTGGAGAGGCCAACGCCCAGGCACCCACTGGTGCAGCAACCAATTTAAGTATTACCAATATTGACGGCAACCAGTTTTATGTTAGTTACACTCGGGGTAACGGGGCACGGCGCATTATTGTGGCCAGCGAAAACCCAATTACTGCCATACCAGTTGATGGGGCTGACTATTTGGCAGATAACTATGGATTAGGAAACGAAATAGCCCCAGGTCAGTATGTAGTTTACAAAGGAACCGCTGCAGGCACCTGGTTGTATGGATTCAACCACTCCACCACTTATTACATAAGGATTTATGAATACAATGGTACAGAATATAACACTGAATATTTAACAACAGCGTATCTGGATGGCAGTGTTACCACCTTATTTGCTCCCACACTACAGGCCGGTAACATAAGCTTTAGCAACATTACAGGTTCAGGCATTACCCTAAACTGGACCAACGGTAATGGTAGCGGGCGCATATTAGTTGCCAGGGCCGATAACCCTGTTGAAGTGGAGCCACAGGACCTGGTAAATTACAACCCATGGGCAGGTGCATTTGGAACTACCAGCACCTATTATAGTATTGGAACCCCGGAACACAAAGTTCTTTATATGGGCGGTGGGTCAGGAGTTTCTATTACTAATTTAGATCCCGACAGGACTTATCATTTTGCTATTTTTGAATATTCTGGAAACAGTGGAAAAGTTTATTTAAGACCCGGTTCAACAGCCAGCCAGTTAACCGCTTCAACACCCACCGTGGCTGCTTCCAATTTCACAGTTAACATTGCCAATGTTGATGGTAATCGTTTTTATTATTCTTTCAACAGTGGTAATGGTGCAAGGCGTGTGGTAATAGCCAAAGAAGGAGGCCCGGTAACTGCTTTGCCAGAGGATGGAATATCATATACAGCCAATACTACTTTCGGTTCAGGTCAAGAAATTTCTTCTGGGGAATTTGTCGTTTATAATGGCACATCGAATCAAGACTGGATTTATGGACTTCAACCCAACACAACCTATCATCTGGCAGTATTTGAATATAATGGAACGGGAACAGAATCATTTTATCTAACCGATGTTTATTTACAGGGTAGCAGAGCAACACTTTCACCTCCAACTACCCAGGCAAGCGGTTTAACTTTCAGCAACATAACCGGAACCGGAATGACCGTAAACTGGACCAACGGTAATGGTAGCGGCCGCATATTAGTTGCAAGGGCCGATAACCCAGTTGAAGTGGAGCCACAGGACCTGGTTAATTACAACCCATGGGCAGGTGCATTTGGAAGTACCAGCACCTATTATAGTATTGGAACCCTGGAACACAAAGTTCTTTATATGGGCAGTGGGTCCGGAATTTCTATTTCTAACTTAGATCCCAACAGGACTTATCACTTCGCTGTTTTTGAATATACCGGAAACAGTGGAAAACAATATTTAAGACCCGGTTCAACAGCCAGCCAGTTAACCGCTTCGGCACCCACCGTGGCTGCTTCCAATTTCACAGTTAACATTGCCAATGTTGATGGTGAACGTTTTTATTATTCCTTCACCAGCGGCAATGGTGCAAGACGTTTGGTAATAGCCAAAAAAGGAAGCCCGGTTACAGCTTTGCCTGAGGATGGGTTTTCCTATACAGCCAATACCACTTTCGGTTCAGGACAGGAAATCGCAACAGGTGAATTTGTAGTACTGAATGGTACAAGCAGCGGCAGCTGGCTATATGGACTTGAGCCTGCCACCACGTATCATTTTGCAGTATTTGAATATAATGGAACGGGAACAGAAACATTTTATCTCACCGATCCATACCTGGCAGGCAGCAGGGCTACCCTTGGTCATCCTACGGTACAATCAAGCAATGCATTTACAAGCAGCAGAAGCAACACTTCCATTAATGTTTCATGGACAAGAGGTGGAGGTTCGAACCGTATTCTCATAGGCCGCAAGGATGGCCCTGTAAATGTTGAACCACAAGATTTAGCAACTTACAGCACCTCATCCAGCTTTGGAACGAGCTGGGCACAAATCGGGACTGGTAACTATGCCTTGTATGCAGGTTCAGGAAACAACGTGAACGTTACCAACCTCGAGCCTGGTACCAATTATTATTTTGCCCTGTTTGAATACAACGGGAGCTCCGGAAAACTTTACCTGAGGCCAGGCTACCAGTTTGCGCTTGAGACTTTAGGCGAAAGGCCCACAGTCCAGGTATCGAATGCAGTGTACTCAAACATTGAATTCAATTCTTTTGATGTAGCTTTTACCCCGGGCAATGGCTCACGCAGGCTGGTGCTTGCCAGGCAAGGAGGCCCTGTAAATGCAGGACCTGCCGATTTCAGCACCTATGAGGCAAACAGCACCTTTGGATCTGGCGCCCAAATAGGCACAGGCAACTTTGTAGTATATAATGGCTTTGGCAACAACTTCCACCTTGATGGGCTGCAGCCGGCCACAACCTATCATTTTGCCTTTTACGAGTATTCATTATCGGAACAAGGCGAATTGTACCTGGCTCCCGCTTATACATCGGTGCAAGCGTCCAAAGCTTACTACGACCTGGGAATCTCAGAAATCATCTCTCCCGCCTCGGGTTGCGAGCTTTCTGACAGCGAAGCCATAACTATTAAAATAACAAACTTCAGCAATGCCACCGTTGAGGCCTTGCAGGTGGGCTACAGCATAAACGGCTCCGAACCCATTATTGAAAGCATTTCGGGCACCAACCTGGTTCCAGGAAACGGTACAAAAAACCACACTTTTGCCGCAACAGAAGACCTCTCTGAAAAGGGATCGTATGAAATTACGGCATTCTTGATACTGGAAGACGACATCAACGAAGACAACGACAGCTTCACTGCCATGGTGGTGCATCATCCTGAAATGGAGACAAGCATTTCGGATGATATGACAATTTGCCAGGGCGAATCAGTTGTTCTGACTGCTGCTGGTGGCACCTCCTATCACTGGAGCAACAATTCCAATTCGGCTTCCATAACTGTAAGCCCCGCAAGCACTACTCAATATACTGTGACCATTACCAACGCTGCAGGCTGCGAAAAGCTCGAAACTGTAACAGTAACCGTAAACCCCGCACCAGTGTTGAGCTTTGCCGGCGATCAGGGTTTTGCTGGTTCTTATGTGGCTCCTGCAATTGGCAGCGAGGAAACAGAATTTATCTTCAGGGTAAAATATACCGATACCAATGGCAATTGGCCGGCTGAAGGATACCCACGGGTAGAGATGGACTCCAACAACAACGGAGTTGTAACCGATCCTACCGACCTTATCCTGTCGATGGTGGAAGAAGACCCTGCAGATACCGATGTTACCGATGGGAAAATATACGTGGCAACTGTTTCCGGACTTTCCGACCAGGTAAACTGGAAGACCCGCATTCATGCAGTAACCACTGAAGGATGCGTGGCACAAACGGCTTTTGTAAACGCTCCCCTATTATCAGACGACCTGCTCGACATTGCCATTTTTGCCAACAACATTACATTCAGTAATGGAACACCGGCAGTGGATGAAGTAATTGGCATCCAGGCAAGGGTTAACAACCTTTCCGATTTTCCTGCAGAGAATTTTGTGGTTTCGGCTTACTCTGAAGACGTCCAGATATTTACAACTACGGTAGGCTACCTGGCACCGAAATCAAATGTGGTATTAAGCTGGGATTTCAGTTTTGCTGAGCCGGGATTCTATCCCATTAAGGTGGTCATCGATGAAACCAATGTGCTGAACGAAATCAATGAGCTCAACAACTTTGCCATACGGCCCTTGCTGGTTGGCGACTTTGAACTTCCCGGCGGCATTGAGATCACCGCTCAAGCCCATAAGAGCACCTATTACCCCGGTGAAACAGTCAGGATTTCTGGTTACGCCAACTATTATGGAATTGAAGAGGGCGTAAACCCCAATGTGGCCGGAGCCACCGTTACCCTGAACCTGCAAACCAGGCCAAGCCGCATAGTCAATACCCGTTCAAACGGTTATTACGAAGCTACCTTTACTGCACCTTCCAGCCCGGGTGAATACCTGCTTTCAGGTCAGATAACAGACTATACCCTCACGGCTACTATTGAAGCCTTTGATGTGGTCGTAATACCCAGGCCTCCAAAGCCCGACCTGATCAGCAGCATTCAGCTTTCGCAAAGTACTGTTTTGCAAGGTGAAACGGTTAGCGGAACAGCAACGGTGACAAACGTTGGTCAGGAAACCGCTCACAACTTTATTTTCCGCTATGTTTCTTGCGAGGAAGTTCTGGGCGAGCAGCTGATCGAATCCCTTGCTCCGGGCCAGTCGCTTTCCTTCAATTTCCAGGCAAGCCCCTCGGTGGTTGGCGACTGCTTTATCCGCTACAACTGTTTGTTTAACGCTTTCGCCGACTTTACAAGAGTGGTGGATGAAAGCAACGAAAACAACAACAGCGCAAACACCTATCTTACCGTGCTGCCAGATCTGCCTGACCTGACTCCCGAGAAGAGCTCGGCTCCCTATAGCTACACTAACATTAACAATACTTTCAACATCAATGTGCGTGTAGATAATATCGGAGGCGTTGCTGCCGGTGGCAGCTTTGATGTGAATGTTTATGCTGATGAAATACTCATCGAAAGCAGGACCTACGAAGAGCTGCTTCCGTGCAACAGCCTTTCGTTCACCCTGGCATTCCAGCCCACTGAACCCAAGGATTACGTTATTTCTGTTAAAGTGGATGAACCCATTGGCAGCGGTAACATTGCCGAATACAGGGAAGGCAATAATGTTTATACCCGAACTGTCCTTTACAGGCCTCCGGTGCTTAATCCCAACCTGAACATTCGTTTGCGCGATGTGGTGATTACTCCGGCAAATCCGGCACCCGGTCAAACCGTACAGGTTGATGCTCCATACAGAAACAATGGCAACGACGCCATTAACGATCCCTTTAGCATTGCTTTTTCTTTGCAAGACGGAGAAAACACAATTAATTCATCCGAAAGGGTGCAGGGACCCATGGCTGTGGGTGAAAACCGGACAACGACCTACAGCACTGCCAACAATGGCCCTGCTTTCCTGAGGATTTCGCTTGACAGCGAAAATGAAATTGCTGAATCAAGCGAAAGCGATAACCAAATCCTGGTGCCATTGTGCTGGGACTTCACACCTGCTCAAACTGGCTCGATCTGGAGTGGCAACTTCTACATCAACACCAACCAGACCTTTAGCGCCCGAATCAGAAACCTTGGAATGTACACCGGCGAAAATGTGAAGGTTAAATTCTTGATTAACGAGGTGGTAGTTGGAGAAGTTGTTATACCAACCCTCAACTCTACCATATTCACATCAGGCTATTTTGTAAGCATTCCTTATGTATTCTCCGAGCCGGGTCAATATCAGCTGAAAGTAGTGGTTGACCCCGATGATGATTACCTGGAATGCAACGAAGACAACAATGTTACCAGCAGAACCATCAACGTATTGGCTCCCAGGGCTGATTTACGGGTGCTTTCTGAATACATTTCACCAACAAGCATCAACCCCGATGCAAACGAACCGGTTAACGTATTTCTTTCGTTTGACAACGTGGGTGTGATGGATGCCGGTCCCTTTAACGTTAGGGTTACCGTTGACGATGTGCCATTGGGCGAAGACATCAGGGTGAGTGGTCTGAGAGCAGGCCGTCTTACTACGGTTGCCATTCCGGCTCCTTACAGCAGCCCCACTGGCGGCGTTCGAATCATCAGGGGTTTTGTGGATGTTGATAATGAAGTGATCGAGACCATCCTCTACAACAATGAAGCTTCAAGGGCAATTATTGTGGGAGATGCACCAAACCTGCTGTTTACTGCTATTTCTCTTTCAAACAACTGCCCCGGAACAGGTGAAAGCATTACCATTTCTGCAAGCATCAAAAACGAAGGAAAGGTTAGTACACAAGCTCAGGTACACTTCTTCTACATTGCCGGACAGGACACTATTCCCATTGATTTTGTGAACATTACAGCCGGTGCCGACGAGGTGGTTAATACGCAGATTGACTGGAGTGTGGTGAGCCCCGAATACCCGATCTATGCTGAGATTATGAATGCCAGTCCGCAGGAATACAACCTGCTGGACAACAGCATCGATATTTCATTCTGCACAGAGCCGGTGGTAAACTTTGTTCTTAGCACCCAGGTGCAGGGCCAGGGTATCATTACAACCAACCCGCAGCAAACCCTATTTGCACAGGGAACCCAGGTGCAGATAAATGCTACTGCTGCACCAGGCTGGGAATTCTCACATTGGGAAGGTGACCTCTCCGGAAGTGAAACCGAAGAGAACCTCATTATGGATGGAAATAAATTGGTGAAGGCAGTGTTCTTTGCCGAGGAAACGGAAAGCTACCTTCTCTCTCTGGTTTCTTCACCAGAAGGTGCCGGAACACTTACCGGTGATGGCGAATATGAAGCAGGCACTGAAGTTCAGGTCTCTGCATCTGCCAGCGAAGGATTTACTTTCGTAAGCTGGACGCTCGATGGCGCGGAAATTTCTGGAGCAGCAAACTTCACCTATACCATGCCCGCCGAAGATGTGACGCTTGTTG
>JAHYJD010000104.1 GCA_019429365.1 Bacteroidales bacterium
AATGAAAAAGTAGAAGCATTTCATGCTGCCCGCGAAGCCATTGAGCCCGGCAAACTGATGCTGGCCGGCACCGGCTGCGAATCGACCCGCGAAACCATTGCGCTGACGCGTGAAGCCGCCAAGGCCGAAGCCGACGCCGCCCTGGTGCTTAACCCTTTTTATTACAAGGGCCAGCTAACCCATGAAACCCTGGTGAAGCACTTTTTTGCAGTGGCGGAAGCTTCTTCTATTCCGGTGATTATATACAACATGCCTTCAAACAGCGGGCTAGACATGGGCGCTGAAACCATTCTGGCTATTTCGGAGCACCCAAACATCATTGGGCTCAAAGATTCGGGCGGCAACCTGGAAAAAATGGAGCAAGTTATTCGGAACGCCAAGCCCGGTTTTCAGGTGCTTGCCGGATCGGCAGGCTTCCTGCTTGCGGCACTGAAACTGGGCGCAGTCGGTGGCATTCTGGCTTTGGCCAATATTGCACCCGCCCAGTGCATCGATATTTACCGTTTATACAATGAAGGGCAATTGGAAGAGGCCGAAATCCTGCAGCAGAAAATCATTGAGCTCAACATTACAGTAACGCGCAAATGGGGCGTACCTGCCCTGAAGGAAGCCATGCAGCATTGCGGCCTGTATGGAGGTCCATCAAGAAAACCCCTGCTGCCATTAACAAATGAACAGAAGGAAATTGTCTTTGAGCTGATGAAGGACAATCAGCTTTGCGTTAACTGACAGTATGCATTGAACCAAAGCTTTTCCCTGCCGTTAGTTTAATGTAACCAGAAAAATTCCAGCCATGCGCATCGTATTTTCCATCATATTGCTTTTTCAGGCCTTTGCACTTCTTGCCCAACGCCCCACGCATATTCCCACAAATAATGAGCCCGTTGGTTTTTTTGATTCGGTAGCCAATGTCATATTGTTTATTGTGCTGCCAATTGCCGTGGTTGTATTTTATTACCTGTGGCGAAGATGGCTGCGTAAGCAACAAGAGGAAAATGAAAGCCGTGAATAATATTTAACCGGCAAAGCCCAGTCTGAGGCCAAATGAAAAATTAACCGGCAATCCCGGGTAATAATATCTTGGGGGCGTACTTCCAAAGGATGGCGCGTTTACCAGAATCATTGAAGCATAATGTTGGTTGGTCAGGTTGTTGACTGCACCAAAAGCATCCAGATTCCATCTTCCCACATTCTTTTTGTATCCAATCCTTGCATCAAGCACGTGGTAGCCATTGGCAAAGCGGGTATTCAAGTCGTTCATGGGCATGCGACCAGTTGTTGTAAGGATGGTGTGAACATACAAACCGCCTGAAAAAACAAATTGGAGCCCGGCATTTAACAAATGTTCAGGAACGCCCGGTATGCTTTTCCCCGAATAATCAACATCGCGATCGACATAATCGGAAAATCGGTAATGGTTGTAGCTGTAGGAAGCACGCCAGCTAATTTCCTTTGTACTGAGCCAATTTCCAGCGGAAGCGGCATTTTGAAACAGTTTTCCGCTCAGTTCGGCCTCCACACCCTGGTGCACCGAACGCCCGGCATTCTTTCCCACCCAGGCGTCAGGACCGGTTCGTTCTGCTACGAGCAAGTCCTTTACCTGCATGCGATAAACGCCCAGGTCGTAAAACATTTTGTTGCCAAAGATGCCGCCCCTGAAACCCGCTTCGTAGCTCCAGCTTTTCTCGGGCAAAATATCGAGATTCACAAAGCCTTCGGGGGTCAGGGTTTCAGAAAGCGCCGGCGGTGAAAAGCCGTGGCTGAAGGTGGCAAAAACCGCATGGTAGTTTCCCAGGCGGTAGTTGGCGCTCAGGCGGGGCGAAAGAATCAAACCGTAATTGTAAACATCCGAACGATCGATACCTCCAATCTGCTGAATGTCGTGGTAGTTGATACGGTTGGTGTTGGCATTGATGCCCGCTGAAAGATTCAGGCGCTCGTAATCCAGATCGGCCTGGGCAAAGAAATTGAAAAACCGGATACCTTCGCGATTGTTGCTGATGATAGCGCCCTGCTCGCCTGCCCCGCCTGCATTTTCATACGTTTTGTAGCGGAAGTTTTCAAAGAAAAGTTCGGTTCCGCCCATAATACGCCATTGGGCCATGCCCGTTTGCCTGAACCAACTCAACTTCATTCGGGTGCCGCCGCTCTCGCGGTCTTCGTAAAGGAAATCCCAGGGGCGGCGTTCCATTTCGTTATGCAAGGTGGTGAAAAGGCTGATGTCGAGCATTAATTCGGCATTTATCTGATGTGTTCCTGAAACGCCAGCCAGCAGTTTTTGGGTGTCTTCATAGCCGCGGGCATTCAGCCAATTTTGGGCGGCGGCGCGGGGGTTGTTCACAAAGCTCAGGCTGTCGATACTGCTGGGAATAAACCCCTTCATGTCAGAATAATACAGCAGGGCCGTGCCACGCGTCTTACTGCCCAAAATGAATTGCCCCACCCCGGTAAGCGCATCGCGACGGTACTGGCTGTTCTGGCGGTAGCCGTCCATGGTGGTGCGGCTGTAAACAAGGCTTCCTGCCATACCCTCCCTACTTCCGTCGAGCATCAGGCTGTTGCGCAAAAGCCCGAATGATCCGGCCTGAAACGAGTTTGTTATGCCGCTTCCCCTCTGCGAAGGCTCGCGTGCGGTAATAAGAATGGTTCCGCCCAGGCCTGCCCCGTATGCACTGGTGGCAGGTCCTTTAATGATTTCAATACGTTCGATAACAGAAGGGTCGATGTGCTCAACAATTGATATGCCCGAGCCATTGGTAAGCGGAATACTGTTGAAATAAGCCCTGATCTTTCCGGTAGCATAGGGCTCGCGCGCTCCTATACCACGAATGGTAATACGGCTGGTGCTCAGCGTGCCGGCATGCGCAAATACGCCACTGGCCTGGTTGAGCAGCGGCAAAACGGTGGCAGGGCGGGATGCTTCAATCTGCTCCGGACCAATAAGCGACAGCGAACCAGGGGTTGAAAGCAGCCTGCGCGATACATTGAAAGCCGTCACAACCACCTCGTCAAGGGTTTGTTCCACTTCAGGCTCAACCGGTGGCTCACTTTTTAGCCATCCGGAGAAGATTATCGTCTTTTTTGCAGTGGGTTCCACACTGCTTCCATTTGGGAGCGCTTCCAGCGAAAACGTCATCACAAATGCAGGGAACAAAACAGAAAGCAGATACCAGGTCATAAAAAGGCACAAATTAACTACATTTATAAAGCGAAAATGAACAAAATGGTTTAATTTGTTTTCGGCTTTAATAAGAGCAGCACTAAACAACCAGTCAATGGAAGCGCAGTTAGCAAAAATACTGCTTTATTTCGACGTATTTTCTTATCCGCTTACACGCGAAGAGTTAATGCAATTCTCTGGTTTACCGGAAGAAAGGGCTAGTCAGGTTGAGGAGTCGCTTGAGCGCATGGCCGCGAAAGGCTGGATAAAGCAGGAAGGAGGCTTTTACTACATAGGTCCGGGCGATCATTTTGTTAAGCGTCGAATTGATGGCAATCTGCTTGCCCAAAAAAGGATGAAAGCCGCCCAGCGATACTCCCGTATTATTTCATGGTTTCCATTTGTAAGAGGTGTCTTTCTCTCTGGGTCAATTTCAAAAGGATTTATGGCAGATCACGATGATATTGACTATTTTATTATCACAGAACCCGGTCGCTTGTGGTTGTCACGAACCTTGCTTACCCTATTTAAAAAAATCTTCCTGCTGAACTCTTACCGGAATTTCTGCATAAATTATTTTGTAGATACCCAAAACATTTTTATTCCTGAACAAAACATTTTTACTGCCACCGAAATCGTTTTCACAGTGCCAACTTTTAACCTGAGCATGCATGAGGAATTTCTGAAAACGAATAGCTGGACCCTCCGTTATTACCCAACATTCCGGCAAAATGGCAACCACTTGAAAGAGAATACTCCACTGCTGAAAGTTTTTTTGGAAAAGCTCTTGCAAAACTCCCTGGGCGACAGGCTTGAAAATTATTTTCTCAAAAAATCGGTTAATTACATAAGAAAGAAATTTGCCAAAATGAGCGATGAGGAATTTACAAAGGCCTTCAGTATTAAACCACATGAACTTCGGTACTTGCCCAATCGTCAGCAGTTCAGAATACTAGACGAGTATGAAAAAAGGATCAAAGACTTTGAAAAGCTTACCGGACTGAATCTTGGACCTGATTTGGTTCAACAAATCGATGAAAAATGATAGCCGGCCATCGCAACATTTGGGTAATGGGGGGAACAGGATTTATCGGGCAGGCTTTGGTAAATCAACTTTCAAAACAACCTTTCAACCGCCTGCACCTGCTGCTTCACAAAAAAACACCCTACAGGTCTTTTGAAGGATTTAGCACCTTTACAGGAAGCTTAGATACCATTGATCCTGATTGGTTTGAGCGTTACCCGCCCGATGTGGTATTTCATGCGGCGAGGCCTGCCGGAGGAAATGGACTTACACGCTGGCTGGCCGCAAGGAAAGGAGAAAAGGCCAACCGTCGCCTGACAGGAATTCTTTCGGCCCTTGCAAAGCCGCCAGTTGTGGTTTATGTTTCAGGATCATTGGTTTTTGGCAATCAGCCCAAAGGCATCCTTGCCGATGAACATTCACCAGTAAGACCTGAGGCCTTTGCCCGCTATTACTACCGCAACGAATTACCCTGGCTTGAAGCCCGTGAAAAAGGCCTTCTGGATGTACGTTTTGCAAGGCCGGGCTGGATTGTTGGACCTGCGTCGTGGTTCAGTGAGTTTTTTTGGAAGCCGTTTTTAAAGAGTGGAAAAGTTCCCTGCTACGGCGATGGCAGTAATTATATGTCACTCATCCATATTTACGATTGTGCGGCCATGATCGATGCCTTGAGTCTTTTCGGCCAGCCCCGCAATGACCTGAATATTTTTTCGGCCAAACCAATTCTTCACCTGGATTTTTGCCGGTTAATGGCCCGGTGGCTCAGCACTAGCATCAATCAAATTCCTGAAAAGGAAGTGACAAAACTTTACGGAAAAACCACAGCCGCTGCTTTGATGTCAAACACGCCGATGACCACACTTTTTTCCGGCTTGCATAATAAAGACCGGCTTCAGTATCCTGGGCCTGATGCCTTACTGGCCAGTGTTCTCGGGCTTCTGAAAAACGAACAGGGTATATTCGCCAAAGCGCCAGAGAAAGGTAGTGTTTAAACAGACATCCAGTTTCCAGAGCAGCGGACTGGCTTTTTTAAGTAGCCGGTTCAGGCCGTGGTAATACCATGCAGGATGCACAATACTGTAACCTTTTTGCTTCACCAGCCCGAAATCTTTGAAAAACCTTTTGATCTCAACCGGACTGTAACAGCGGCTGGGCAGGTATTTTGATGGCGAATAACCTCCCCATTCGGTTCTTAACCTTGAAAAGGCCGCTCCAAAACGCAGCTTGAGCAGCTCAATGAACGTACCAGCCAGGTAATGCTTGTTTACAAATGTCAGCACAAGTCTTCCTCCTGCAGCAGTTTTACCATAAAGGATTTTTGCAGCAGCTTTTAAATCCTCCACCGTGTTAAGGGCCCCGAAAAAAACAAAGATCATATCAAATTCCCTTTCGGGGAAAAGACTGTCGAGATCTTCCACGCTGCCCTTGGATGCGATTACATTTAGCAAACCCTCTGCATTTATGCGTTGGTCAGCAATTTTTTGCATGCCCCCTGAAATGTCAATGCCGGCAACCTGCGCTTCGGGGTGAGTCTTTCCGAAGTGAATCAGGTCAAGCCCTGTTCCATATCCAATTTCAAGCATTTTTGTGAAGTGATATCGCTTCACTTGCTCACGAAAATCCTGACGAATGCGTTGAAGAACACTGTTTTGCCAGTACCGCGCATCAAAATCGGCAGCGTCGCCATCATAATAAGATTCAACCTGTTGGTAAAACGTTTTCTTCATTCTGATTATGGAGATTTGAAATAAGCCATGCTGCCGTTCCCCAAAAAAGAAAGGCAAACTTGTCGGTGGTCAGAAAATTATTGAAAAAGGCATGAAAAACATACGTTGAAAGGGCAAGGAAGGCCACCAGCATCCACCTTCTATTTAGGTGGTTATGGCTTTTATTAAAAGCAATAAAGAACCACCTTCCAAGGATTATCAGGAATCCCAGCAAGCCCCAAATGCCCATCTCACTCAGTGCAAGCAAGTACTCTGAATGTGCTGTTCCGCCCGATCCTTCGGGGATATCCCAGGGGTTGGTTACCGTTAACCGGTTCATTAGCGATGGCTCCTGAAAAGGGATGTACTCAAACTGATAAGTTCCCGGGCCAAAGCCTGTCAGGGGTCGTTCCCTGAACATGCGCAAGGCCGACACCCAGCGGTTCAATCGCTCAATATTCGAAACATCGGTTGTGACATTGCCGGCAGAAACAGTCCGATCAATCAAGCCTGCTTCGCTATCATACGAAACAGCTTCTATCCTTTGTAAACGGGTTTGAATGGGTTCCCTGAAAATCAAAACAATTATTAGCAAAGCCAGGCCAATAATTACTAAATGCTTCAACCTTGCGCCCACCAAAACCAACAATAAAAGCCCAGAAAAAAAAGCTATGCTCATAAAAGCCCCGCGGCTGGCGCTGAGTATAACAATCCCCAAAAAGGTAATTCCTGCCCCCAGTGAAAGGAGTCGGTTCAGCCTCTCTTTAGAAAAAACGGCACAACTAAACCAGAAAGCGCTTAATAAAGCGGCCGAAGCACCAAAAATTGTGTGATCCTTAAAAAAAGGCTTGAAAATGCCCCGCACCACCACCGGGTTCCACTCCCATTGCCATAACCGGAAAACAGACCAAAAAGTGACCAAAAACATTCCTGCCCCAAACAATAGAAGCATTTGCGGGAAAAGTTTTGGGTTTTCAGAAAAAAGGATGGAGAGAAAAAAATAAAACACAACAATGTAAACAACGTTCACCATAGCGAATTTCAGGGAAACCAAAGGCAAGCCCGAAAATGTAATAGTAATGGCAAAGGCAGCCATAAAAGGCAATACCCAGACCCATTCCTTAAAAAGCTTTACCCTTTTTAAACGCCATTCAGAAATGAATTTAAACAAGAAAACCGCGGCAGCCAAAACAATAAGTGGCTCACCGGGAACGCGCAACATAGAGCCTTCAAAAATTTGAAGTTCAAGCGAAAATGGAAGGGAAAAGGCCAAAATTTTTATGAATGGCACCTGCCATTGAAACCAGCTGATAATATATGCAAGAGGTAGAGTGGAAAAAAGCAGAACAGGAATTAAAAGATTGGGGGTATTGGCAATGAGCAAAAAGGCCAGACACAGCAGCAGTGCGCCAGAAATGGAAATGAAGCCAAGGCGTGAAAATCTTTGTTGCTTAAGCAGCATCCCGTCGAATTATTTCAACAAAAATGAGTAAAACCGCAAATATTGCAACAGCAGCCAGCGAAAGTAAAAGCCTGGGTGGCCAGGATGGTTTATGAGCCACCACTGCCGGTGAAACAATATATGATTTTGGTAATGGCATTTGTAAACTCCGGCTAATCATTTCGTAACGGCTCTTGCGGCTGTTTAATTCCCACAAAGCTGCTTCATAAATCGTTTGTTCGCGGATGAGTCCAATTCCTGATATACGCGAGCCAGACCCGGCATCCCTTATTGACTCGAATGCACTTTCGAGCCGTAGCACCTCTTCATTTTGTTCTTCATACAGTATTTTTGCAAAATCATAAGCCGAAAGCCTGTTTTCCCTTAGTATATCTTCCTTAATCAAATCGCCCAATTCAACAATGGCATTGGCAATATTTGCAGCCAAAACCGGGTCAGAATCGCTGGCCTTTACTGAAACAGAATTGTATCTGGTTTTACTAATCTTAACCTTTGACCTTATTCTACTGTACATCTTATGCCTTGCTCCCGGTTCTAAAGAATCAATTCTCCACTTTTCGGCCAACCCGAAACGGGCATTCAGGCTGTCGAGAAGCAAAGAAGATTGCAGAATTTGAATATGGCCATCGATTTCCGCATTCCCCCCAAAACCGATACCCTGCTGATCAAATTGCTGCGAAAAAAGAGTCAGTGGCACATATATCAAGGCTTCTGAACTATAACGGGGTTTTATTAACAATGGCGAGGTTATTAAGAAAACCAGAAAAAAGGTTCCAAGTGAACCAATGATCATCCACTTGAAAAACCTGGCATTGAAAACACTGGTTAAACCATCTTTTACAGGATCCATGTTTCATTTTTTTAATTCATGCTCTAAATTAAGAAAAAGAAGCCTCAAAACGGCGCTTTTTATTTAAGCATAAAAACGTACATTTATTTTTACGATATATTTCTTATAAAAACATTTTCGTAATTTTGAAAAAGAATTGTAACATCCTATATGAAAAAGATCAGCAGGAAATATTTAGCCTTAATGGAGGCAGCCCGTGAGCTATTCTGGAAACATGGATTCAGAAGGGTTTCGGTGGAGGAAGTCTGCCACAAAGCTTTAGTAAGCAAAATGACATTCTACCGCTACTTCCCAAATAAAATGGAATTAGCAAAAGCGGTTTATGATAAGGTTGCCGACGAGGGCATTGAGAATTTCAAGGAGATCATGGCCGACGAAAGAACCTCTCCAGCAGACAAGATGCAGCAAATGCTTCAAATGAAGCTCGAAGGCACCAATGATATAAGCCAGGAGTTTTTGAAAGACTTTTACAGCAATCCTGAGCTGGGGCTTTCAGCTTATGTGGAGGAAAAAAGCAGGCTGGCTTGGAATGAAATCATCCGGGATTTTCGCCATGCACAGGAAAAGGGCTGGCTTCGAAAGGATTTTAAGCCCGAACTTTTCCTTATAGTAACTTCCAAAATGAGTGAAATGATCACCGATGAAACCCTTCTGAAAATGTATGACAGCCCCCAGGAGCTGGTAATGGAGCTGTCCAGGCTTTTCACTTTTGGAATAATGCCCGATAGAGAAGAAAAGTGAGAGGATGTGAGGGGGAGAAGGTGAGAAGATGAGAAGGTGTGGAAAAATAAGAAATGAGATGTGAGAAATGAGCAAGACTAATTCTGATTGACCACTGACGACTGATGACTGACGACTGATGACTAAATTACCGACCATACTAATGCTTCTTATCCTTCCGGTAATTCAACTGGCAGGTCAATCGCCTTTTTCTTTCCACGGCCAGGCATCGGTATGGGGTAATGTGAATCCTGGCAATGACCTGCCGGTTTGGCTGGGTGCGCGTTATATTCCGCAGGCAAATTATAAAATCGATTTCAGCAAAAGCCGTTTCATTGATTTTGAAACTTCACTGAACATCAATGGCAGTGCAGGCATTCATTCCATCGATAGCATGAACAGCGAAGGACGCATAAAGCCTTACCGCGTGTGGGCCCGATATGCCACCAACCAGCTTGAGCTGAGGCTGGGCCTGCAAAAGATTAATTTCGGATCGGCCAGCATGTTACGGCCACTTATGTGGTTCGACCAGGTGGATCCACGCGACCCCCTGCAACTTACCGACGGAGTTTGGGGCCTGTTGGGGCGATATTTCTTTCTGAATAATGCCAACATTTGGCTGTGGGGCTTGTATGGAAATGAAGGCCCCAAGACCTGGGAGCTGGGCAAAACCCTTGAGAAAACGCCGGAGTTCGGCGGCAGGGTTCAGGTTCCAATTCCAACAGGTGAAGCAGCCCTGAGCTTTCACAGGAGAAGGGCCGAGCTGAACAATCCGGTCTTTTCTATCCCCGGGTTTGCAGACATTCCCGAAAACCGTTATGGCTTCGACATTAAACTGGATGTGGAGGTTGGCCTTTGGCTGGAGGGAGTTTGGATTAACAAAAGGAAGGATATCGGTATGCTATCAAACCAGCAAATCCTGAACCTGGGCATGGATTATACCTTTGGCATTGGAAACGGCCTTCATGTTATCATTGAGCAACTTTTGTTCTCTTACGATCAAGATCCGTTTGCCTTTGAAAACAACACCCACTTCACGGCCAAGTCCATCTCTTACCCTTTGAGCATTTTCGACAACATAAGCACCATCATATATTACGACTGGACCAATAAAAACGTTTACAGCTTTGCCAACTGGCAGCGACAGTTCAATAAGTTCAGTTTTTATGTGATGGCCTTCTGGAACCCCGACACCTTTCAATTGCCCCAGCAGTCGGAAGGGGCCCGAATGTTTGCAGGAAAAGGTTTTCAGTTGATGCTGGTATATAATCACTAATAAGTCAGAAAGTCGAAAGTCAAAAAGTTTAAAAGTCAGGAAAAACTGAGAAAAAATGTTTTGGCTTCTTGTTTAATTATCTGCCACTAAAATGCAAACTATGAAAAACAAGCAACTTTCAACCTTCAAGCTTTCAGACTTTTAACAAGCGACTTTCGACTTTCAGACTTTTGACTTTTGACTTAAAAAATAATCTTCCATGGAAATCATTCAAATCAAGAACCTGATTAAACGCTTTCCCATGGGGAAGGGCGAGTTTACCGCTTTGCGCGGGATTGACCTGAGCTTCGGCAAGGGTGAGTTTGCCGGTTTTATTGG
>JAHYJD010000206.1 GCA_019429365.1 Bacteroidales bacterium
TTACCGGTCGTGTGGAAAGGAGTCTTTTCTTGTTTATGATTCACTGTTCTGTTTAAACCAACCCTGAATTTCAAAACTTCATTAACCTGCAGAATTTTTTGCCGGCCAGTTGAATAAATCTGAAGTTCTTATGGATTGTAACAAACAGAGGAATTATTTAACAAGAGTGCAAAGATACAATTAAAATTAATACAACCCACATATTTATCTTTTTGTATAAAATAATCGTTGGGTTGGGCATTGAAATACTTTGGCATGAAAAGGCATGTTCGTGCAGCAGAAACCAAAAACTTTTGTAAATTGCCAACAAAAAAACACACTATGTATAACAAACTCATTCAAAACATTCAGCCCCTGGGCTTTATGTGGCCCACAGGCAATCCTTTTATTTTCTGCGTTCATCATTTGGATAAATACCCCAAAGGAAATGAAATCATGGGTCCGGCTGCTTCGCTGGCCGGTCGTTATCTTGGTCAGGATTTTACCGTTAAAGACGGCTGGCGCATGTACCATGGCGAACGGATACCCGGCTTCCCTGCCCATCCGCATCGCGGATTTGAAACCGTAACTATCGTTCTGGAAGGTTTTGTTGACCACAGCGACAGTCACGGTGCTGCCGGCCGCTATGGCATGGGCGATGTGCAGTGGATGACAGCCGGATCGGGCCTGCAACACTGCGAAATGTTTCCACTCATTAAAAAAGATGCGGAAAACCCGCTGGAGCTTTTCCAGATCTGGCTTAACCTGCCCAAAAAGAACAAATTTGCCGAGCCCCACTTTAAAATGTTATGGGCTGAAACCATTCCTTTGGTAAAACATACTGATGAACAAGGTAAACAAACGGAAATAAAAATCTTCGCCGGTGAACTCGATGGTAAGCTTGCCCCTGCTCCCGCCCCCGACTCATGGGCAGCAGACCCCGAAAATGGAGTAAATATATGGACCGTAAAAATGGAATCAGGCGCCAAATGGACAATCCCGGCAACTAATATGGAGAAGAACCGCACACTCTACTTTTACCAGGGAACGGGAATCAGCATTGCAGGAATTGACATAAAGCCCGGACATGCCATCGAGATGCTGCCCGACCAGGAAGCCATTATTGAATGTACCGGCCAGGATGCATATATGCTGCTGCTGGAAGCCATGCCCATCAACGAACCCGTTGTGCAGCACGGTCCGTTTGTGATGAATACCGCCGAAGAGATCCACCAGGCCTTTGCCGATTACCGCAGCACACAATTCGGCGGATGGCCCTGGGAGCATTACGATCATGTGCATCCACGCAACGAAGGACGTTTTGCGAAATATAAGGATGGGAAGATGGAAAAACCGGGGTAATTACGAATTAAAAAACAAGGTTTTTAATTACCCATCTCTTTTATTCTGATGTTTCTGAATTTCACCTTTGACCCATGCCCCAGAAAGCCTATGTGACCCGATGGGTTTAGCAAGCCGGGATGCGGCAGATTATCGATGGTTTGATTATTGCTCGCTTCCGCAATATCGCCATCCACAATAACTTCGCCATTAAGCGTAATGGTTATTCGGGTACC
>JAHYJD010000105.1 GCA_019429365.1 Bacteroidales bacterium
GCCATCGACACCCTGAGTCCCAAAATTTTCCTGATAAACCAGGCGGTGAAAACCGGACTTCCGCTGGTCAGTTCCATGGGAGCAGGAGGGAAGCTCGACCCGGCCAAAGTGCTGGTGGCCGATTTCTCCAATACTTTTCACTGCAACCTGGCGCGGATGTTGCGTAAGCGGCTCAAACGCCTCGGGGTTGGTGGTGGTTTTTTGGCGGTTTTTTCTTCAGAGTTAATTAATGATGAGGCCGTTACACCGGTTGAAGATGAACCCAACAAAAAAACCACTGTCGGCACCATTTCCTATATGCCAGCCATTTTTGGCTGTGTTTGCGCTTCAGTGGTCATTCGCCAACTGCTGGGCCTCGAAATTGAAATGGCTTCCAGACCTGGCTGCAAACCAAAAAATTAAACTTTGACACTTTTTCATTAAACTAAACTACTTGTTTGCTTGTTAGCATGCTATTATTTGCATCACACCCTTTTAAATATTAAATACCTTGGAAAATTCAGATAAGAAGAGCTACCGGCCATTGCAGAAAATGTTCATGTCAGTGCCTCCAAAATACGATTTGCTCAACAGGGTTCTTACCCTTCGCTTCGATGAAAGTTGGCGCAAAAAAGCCACAACACAGCTACTCAGCAACCATCCCAAGCGCCTGCTCGACCTTTGCACCGGCACTGGCGATCTGGCCCTGAGACTTTACAAAACCGCTGCTCACGGCACCGAGGTATATGCGCTCGACTTTAGCCAGCCCATGCTCGAACTGGCCCGCGAAAAAGCCGCCAGGCGCGAAGTAAAGGAGGTCGATTTCCGCTTTGGCGATGCCGCCGATATGCCTTATGAAGATGGTTTTTTCGATGGGGTTGGCATAGCCTATGCCTTCCGTAACCTGACCTATAAAAACCCCGACACGGATAAATTCTTTGCAGAAATTCTAAGGGTGCTGCGCCCCGGCGGGCAGTTTGTAGCCGTGGAAACCAGTCAGCCCGACAACCCCATTATGCGCAAACTCTATCATGCGCAAATGAAATATATCACCGCTCCGGTAGGTGGGCTGCTTTCGGGCGAAAAAGAAGCCTATAAATACCTGGCCGACTCAGCCTCCGATTTTTACACTCCCGAAGAGATGAAAAAAATCCTGCTCAAGGCAGGATTCAGTAAGGTAAGCTACAAGCAACTGCTTGGCGGAGTGGCCGCCTTGTGGACCTGCATTAAATAGTGATTAAGGTTAAGTGTTCAGGGTTTATTTTCAAGGTTTAAGGTTCGAAGTCCAAGGTTCAAGTTCTTTTCTGACCTTTTATTCTTAAATAAATGATAATTAACAATTTACAAATTACAATTGATCACTTAACCCTAATCCCTGAACCCTATTTCTTTAAGTCGTAAAAACACCTTGCCGGCGAGTAAAGGGTGCCGGCATCCTTCATCTTCTTTATTTCCTTTTCCACATCCTTCTTTTCCAGTCCGGCAATTTCGGCTACTTCGCCCGCTCGCAAAGGCTTTCCTGCGGTTTCAAATGCCTTGATGATCTTCTCTTGTGAACTCATGTTTATGGTTTTAATTTGTTAGAAAAAAGATTTATGCGTCTTGTTTCTGATTATTGTTTTTGGCAAAAATCGTAGTTTTTTGTGAAAAATTCAAGTAAATTCTATCGTTTTCATTAAAAATCATAAATTCTTTCTGCTTTTACTTTTAACCCACTGGAAATAAGACTGGAATATCCGCTTTGATTTTTTTCTGATATTTAGAATCGTTTTAATTAAATCTGTAAATTGTTGATATTAAATATTTTGTAATTAACGAACACAAAATATTTAAATTGGTTTTACCTGTTTTTTTCATAATAAATTATAGCTTTGCCAAAGAATGAGTTGAAACTTTTTTCACAATACAATTCAAAATTTCTTAAAATAAATAACAATGGCAAAAAGAGGTGATATTGTCATCGACATCGAACGCTGCAAAGGCTGCGGAGTTTGTGTGCCCGTTTGTCCCCAGGAAGTAATAGCTTTAGGTCCTGAGGTGAACACCAAGGGCTACAACTACCTGGTAAAAGTCAACAATGATTGTACGGGTTGCACCAATTGTGCAGTAGTTTGCCCCGATGCGGTCATAACCGTTTACCGCGAGAAATAATCATTAATAGCCTTAACGGAAAAAACACCCTTAGTAAAATGAAAGAACTGAGATTAATGAAAGGCAATGAAGCTTTGGCCGAAGCCGCCATAAGGGCTGGTGCCGATGCTTATTTTGGTTATCCCATTACCCCTCAATCAGAGGTTATTGAATACCTGATGGCCGAAAATCCGGTAGAACGAACCGGTATGGTGGTGCTTCAGGCCGAGAGCGAGGTGGCGGCCATTAATATGGTATATGGTGCTGCCGGCTGCGGCAAAAAGGCCATGACTTCATCTTCCAGCCCGGGCATCAGCCTGAAAATGGAAGGCATTTCCTACCTTGCTGGCGCTGAGCTGCCCTGCCTTATTGTGAATGTGGTTCGTGGAGGCCCCGGCCTGGGCACCATTCAGCCCTCACAATCCGACTACTTCCAGGCGGTGAAAGGTGGCGGCCATGGCGACTATAAACTCATTGTGCTGGCTCCGGCTACCGTGCAGGAAAGCGTTGACTTTGTAAAACTGGGCTTCGACCTGGCTTTCAAATACAGAAATCCGGTAATGATACTATCCGATGGTATCATTGGCCAAATGATGGAAAAGGTTGAGCTTTTTGAACAGGTGCCCCGTGCCACCGAACAACCCGAATGGGCCACTGTAGGGAAAAAGCCCGGACGCGACCACGTGGTGGTAACTTCATTGCAGCTGCAATCGGAAGAGCAGGAAAAGGTAAACCTTCGCCTGCAGGCCAAATACCGCGTAATTGAAAAGAATGAAGTGCGTTACGAAACCTACGACTGCGACGATGCCGAATACCTGTTCGCCGCTTTCGGTTCGGCGGCCCGCATTACCCGCAAGGCTATGGAAATGGCACGCGCAAAGGGTATAAAGGTTGGCCTGATCCGTCCGCAAACGCTGTTCCCATTCCCGGTGGAGGCATTCAACAAAATGGCCGACCAGGTAAAGGGCATTCTTACCGTTGAAATGAATGCCGGACAAATGGTGGAAGACGTAAGGCTGGCCGTGAACGGAAAAACCAAGGTGGAACATTTTGGCCGCTTTGGCGGGATGATACCCAACCCCGATGAAATTCTCAATGCACTGGAACAAAAAATTATTGGAGGATAATCATGTCAGAAAATCTTATTAAACCCGAAAACCTGGTTTACAAAAAAACCGAAGTTTTAACCGATAAGGTTATGCACTATTGCCCCGGTTGCGGCCATGGCACGGCACATCGCATGCTGGCCGAGGTCATTGACGAAATGGGCATCCAGGGCGAAACCATTGGCGTAGCACCTGTTGGCTGCTCCGTGCTGGCTTACAATTATTTTGCGGTCGATATGACCGAGGCAGCCCACGGCCGTGCTCCTGCAGTGGCTACCGGTATAAAACGTGTTTTCCCCGAAAAATTTGTGTTTACTTACCAGGGCGATGGTGACTTGGCTGCCATTGGCACGGCCGAAACCATTCACGCCTGCAACCGGGGCGAAAACATCCTGATCGTATTTATTAATAATGGAATATATGGTATGACCGGAGGCCAAATGGCACCCACCACGCTGCCCGGCATGAAGACCTCAACCTCGCCCCGCGGCCGCGATGTGGTCACCATGGGTAACCCGCTGAAAATTACGGAGCTGGTAGCGCAGTTGCCGGGTTCTTATTTCGTTACCCGTCAGGCCGTGCATACGCCTGCAAACGCCCGTAAAGCCAAGCGCGCCCTCAAAAAGGCCATGGAATACCAAAAGCTCAACAAGGGCACCTGCCTGGTAGAGATCGTTTCGAACTGCAACTCGGGTTGGAAAATGACGCCGGTGCAGTCCAACAAATGGATGGAAGAAAACATGTTCCCCTTCTATCCCCTGGGAGATATTAAAGTACCACAAGAATAATATAAAAGGAATCGAATCATGACAGAAGAAATTATTATTGCCGGATTTGGTGGACAAGGGGTACTTTCCATGGGCCAGATACTATGCTATAGCGGAGTAATGCAAGGCAATGAAGTAAGCTGGATGCCCTCTTACGGACCCGAAATGCGTGGAGGAACCGCCAACTGCACTGCCATTATCAGCGACAAGCCCATCAGCTCACCTGTTCTGAATGCTTTTGATACGGCCATTGTGCTGAACCAGCCTTCGATGGATAAGTTTGAGGAATCTGTGAAACCTGGAGGGCTGCTCATTTACGAGCGCAACGGGATGACACGCAAGCCCCGCCGAACAGACATCAACGTTTGGGCTATCGGAGCTTACGACGAGTCGCTTAAGATGAATAACGTGAAAGTGTTCAACATGATCGTGCTTGGGGGGTTTCTGAAGATTAAGCCCATTATTGAGATCGAAAACGTGATCAAGGGCCTCAAAAAGGTGCTTCCCGAACGTTACCACAAACTGATTCCGCTCAATGAAGAAGCCATTCAGCGTGGAATGAGCATTATTACCCAGGAGCATAAGGCCTGAGTTTGATTACCATAAATATACTGGGGGCGCGGAAAACCGGCGCCCCTTTTTTCATCCTTGCAAAACAATTAAATAACAAGGTTTTTTTTCGATAAACGAAAAAATCACATAACTTTGCGGTCGGTTTTTCAATAGCCCCCGAATTAGCTATTTATCCTTTGTATATCAGGGTTTTGACCTTTCGGGAATCAATTTTTTTTTTGCCTCTGCCTGCATGCATTGGTAAAAAGCAATACTTATTCTATATTTGCACCCTCAAAAAAACAATTAAAGTTTTAAAACATGCAAAATAAAGGTTTGATACGGTTTTTTGCCATTGCTTTGGCTTTGGTATGTCTTTACCAACTGTCGTTCAGCTTTGTTACCCGCAAGGTAGAGCGCGACGCCAGGAAATATGCGCATAGTGAGCGTTTTGTAAACATGGCCCAGGAAATGGCCGGGGGGGATGAAATCCTTTTGGGATTTTTGACCGACTCCATTGCCCGTTCGCAGGAACGATTCTACCTGGACTCTATGATGAACCAGTCTGTTTTCAACATAGGCGTGGCCAAGTTTACTTACCGTGAGGTGAAAGAGCGCGAGCTGAACCTTGGTCTCGACCTCAAGGGCGGTATGAACGTTACCCTTGAAATCTCCGTTTCCGAAATTGTTAGGGCCCTGTCAGGTTACAGCACCGACGCCACTTTCCAACTTGCAATGGACCGTGCCATCGAGGCGCAGCGTACCAGCCGGGAAGATTTTATCACCTTGTTCGGACGTGCCTTCCAGGAAACTGACCCCAACGCCAGCCTGGCTGCCATTTTCAGCACGGTTGAGATGCGCGACCGCATCACCTTCAATTCGAGCAACGACGAGGTGCTGCGCGTGCTGCGCCGCGAAGTGGATGCTGCCGTCGACCGTTCTTTCCAGATTCTTCGCACCCGTATCGACCGTTTTGGTGTGGCCCAGCCCAACATTCAGAAGTTGCAGACCTCAGGTCGCATCCTGGTAGAGCTGCCCGGCATTAAAGAGCCTGAGCGCGTGCGCCGACTGCTGCAGGGTACCGCCCGCCTGGAGTTCTGGGAAACCTACAACTTCGAAGAAGTTTACGAATACTTTATGGAAGCCAACGAACGCCTCAGGGGAACCGCTGCCAGCGAACTTGAAGGGGTTGATGAAACTGCGGCTGAAGAAGAAGAGGCCCCCGCTGTGACTGAGGAGCCTAGCGAAATAGACCAGTTGATGGCCGAAGCCGGACTGGATACCCTCGACATTCCTGATCTTACCGACATTCTTGCCGGCGACCAGGGACTTCCCGGAAGCGAATCTTTCGAGGATTTTGCCCGCGAAAACCCCTTGTTTGCTTATCTGACGCCGGCATTTATGCAGAACGAAATGGGGCAAATGTTTCCCGGACAGGGACCAGTGGTAGGTTATTCCGCGGTACAGGATACTGCCCGCGTAAACAACCTGATTCGCCAGGCCCGCAACCGCGGTATTTTCCCGCGTAACCTTCAGCTATTCTGGAATGTGAAACCCGTTCGTGGAAACGAGAACGTGCACGAATTGGTGGCCATTAAGCAAACCACCCGCGATGGTGTTGCCCCGCTTACCGGCGACGTAATTGTGGATGCCCGTCAGGATTACAGTCCGACCGGTCAGGTGGAAATTACCATGGCCATGAACAGCGACGGTGCCCGCACCTGGCGCCGGCTTACCGCCGATAACATTGGCCGTTCTATTGCTATTGTGCTCGACGACTATGTGTATTCATTCCCCACAGTAAAAACAGAAATTGCCGGTGGCCGTTCGCAGATTTCCGGTCAGTTTACCGTAGCCGAGGCGCAAGACCTTGCAAACATTCTTCGTGCGGGTTCACTGCCTGCTCCCGCTCGTATTGTCGAAGAGGCCATCGTTGGTCCTTCGCTGGGTCGTGAGGCTATTCAAAGCGGTTTTACCAGCTTTATCATTGCATTTATTATCGTACTTATTTACATGGGCGTTTATTACAGCCGCGCTGGTATTGTAGCCGACCTCGCCCTTGTGGCCAACATTTTCTTCATTTTCGGTGTGCTGGCCTCACTGGGTGCCGTGCTCACCCTGCCCGGTATTGCCGGTATCGTGCTCACCCTGGGTATGGCCGTGGATGCCAACGTAATTATTTATGAGCGTATTCTGGAAGAGCTCCGGGCTGGAAAAGGACAGAAGCTGGCTATTTCAGATGGTTATAAAAATGCTTATTCCGCTATTGTCGACGGTAACGTAACCACGCTGCTAACCGGTATCGTGCTCTATATCTTTGGCTCAGGCCCGGTACAGGGCTTTGCTACCACCCTGATTATTGGTATCATTTCTTCGCTCTTTACCGCCATTTTCCTTTCACGTTTGGTATTCAACTATTGGGTTGAAAAGAACGTACATATTAAATTCGACACCAAGCTTTCGAAGGATATGCTTACCAAGGTGAACTTCGACTTTATGGGTGTGCGCAAGAAATTCTATATTATCTCTGCTGTAGTAGTCGTAATTGGCCTTGGCTCACTTTTCCTCAGAGGCTTTAGCTTTGGTGTGGACTTCAGCGGCGGACGCAGCTATGTGGTGCGTTTCGACCAGGAAGTGAACACCCTCGACATTCGTGCCGCACTCATTGATGAGCTTGGGGAAACGCCCGAGGTGAAAACCTTTGGCCCCAACAGCCAGGTGAAAATCACTACCCGTTACCTGATTGATGACGACAGCCCCGAAGCCGATTCGCTGGCCGAAAGGAGGATTTTTGATGGCATTGCCGAATTTTATAATTCGCCTATTACCTACGCCGAATTTACCAGCGATGATGATGCCAAAGTAATTGGCCGTTTAAGCTCACAAAAAGTTGGGCCAACGGTAGCACGCGATATTAAGATCAATGCCGTGATCGCCGTGATCATCGCCCTTATTATTATCTTCCTGTATATTGCGGTAAGGTTTAACAAATGGCAGTTTGGTGTGGGGGGACTGGCTTCACTGGCCCACGACTCCATTATTGTGATTTCGCTCTATTCGCTCCTTCACAACATTGTGCCATGGACCATGGAGGTCGACCAGACCTTTATTGCGGCCATCCTTACCATAATTGGTTATTCGATCAACGATACCGTGGTAATTTTCGACCGTGTGCGTGAAAACATGACCCTTTTCCCGAAAAGGGAGATTAAAACCAACATTAACCTGGCGCTTAACTCCACGCTTTCGCGAACGTTCAACACCTCGGGTACTACCCTGGCCGTGTTGCTGATCATCTTCCTGTTTGGTGGCGAAGTGATTCGCGGTTTTGCCTTTGCTCTGCTTATAGGTATTGCCGTGGGTACTTACTCCTCGCTGTTCAACGCAACCCCCATTGCCTACGACCTCCTGCTCAGGAAGAAGGACAAAAAAGCCCACTAAGGATTTTTCTAAATACAAAAAAAAGCCGCTGCGACCCAGCGGCTTTTTTGTTTTTGGAGCACAAAGTCGGGGTGCAACTTCAATGTCAGTCGGGGTGCGACTCCAATGTCATTCAGGGTGCGATTCGAATTTCAGTCGGGGTGCGACTCCAAGTCGCGCCCCGACTAATAAAGCAGTACCAATCCCTCCTCATACCTTGCTCTTACCACGCTCTTGTGGGAGGAGATTTAAAAGGGAGCTGAAAGGAACTTGAAAGGAAGGAGAAAGGAACCTGAAAGGAAGGTGGTGGTTTGGGGATTCGAATGGCAAACTGAAAAATTTAATTATAATTCCCTAAATTTGCCCATGAGGGTCTCAATGCTTAAAGGCGAAATGATCAACTACACCTACACAGCCTCAGGAGCAAAGATAAGCCAGCAGCTGGAATCAGGCGACAAGGGCGGCCTTTCTACCCGCAGGGATTACGCCGGGGCGTTTGTGTTTGTAAACAATGCCCCGGGCTGGTTTAGCACGCCGCACGGGCGGTTTGTGTATGTGAACGACGGCTGGCAGAACGAGTTTCATTTGCGCGATCATTTAGGTAACACCCGCGTGGTGCTTTTAGAAGAGGAGGGCGATGAATATAAAACCCTTCAGCAAAACCACTACTACCCCTTCGGCATGCTCATACCCAGCCTTAGCACCACCAACACCCTGGGCGCCCTGAAAGACAACCGCTACCTGTATAACGGCAAATTGGAGCGCAGCGGAAATCCCGACCCTTCGGGAGAGTTTCAGGATGACTTTGAGCTTAACTGGTATGTTTATCCCGTTTTTATCGGGAATTACGGGGTAAAGTTTTATGACCCGCAGATTGGGCGCTGGCATAGTGTGGATCCGTTGGCGGAGGTATATATAAGCTGGACACCCTACCAATATGTGAGAAATAACCCCATAAGAAGAATTGACCCCAACGGGATGTATGATCGCGATGCAAACTGGCGAGAGGAGAATGAACAAGAAGATGAGAGGCTTAAAACCAGAGACCTGTCAATGTCAGGCATTCAAAACATTCAGTATAACAGCCCCCCCGGCACCAGCGGTGGTGGTGGAAGCCGAAGACGAGGGGCAGCGGTGAATGATGAATTGCAATCAACAGAAAATGGCGAGGTTGATGCTAAAGGTAATATTGCCGTAAATGGATTACCAACAATAGATGGGCAAACAGGTCCTTGGTCAACCGAACTAATAATTGAAAAAGGACTTGAGTTCTTGACACATCCAGCAGTTGGTACAATTGCAGACATTGCTGATGACTTTCGATTTACAAAGGGAGCCGGAAATTTTTTCACACTTTCAAGTATTGCAAGTGACTCTTATCAAATGTTTTATAAAAAAAATATTAACAATGAAATATTTGCCTATAGATTAACCACAACTGGAATTGCTTGGTGGACGGGGTATACAACTGGCCCAATCGGTGGATTAACAATTGGGATGTATTCGAAAGGAATTGAACAAGCCGCTAAAACCGGTTCCGAGGCAGAGGTTAAGCTTAGAAATTATTTTAACCCAACTAAAAAAGGAAATTTCTGGTTAAAATATTATTGGTAATGAGAAATTTTAAATTAACATTGTGGAAGTTTATTAAACCAAGCGTTCAAACTATATTTGTGGTTATTTTTTTTCTTTGTATAATGGGGGTTTTAATGCAGGGATTATTATTGCGAGATGGAAGTGTCCCTCCATTTTTGATAGGGTTAACAATTGTTTGTGTAATTCTTCTATGTGTTCCAAATTTAATTTTGCATATTAATTACTACAAAGAAGATAGAAAAAAGAAAATTTTCATCGATTTTAAAAAAGAGGTTATAAAAATATCTGTGGATGAGAAAGAAGAATCATTTTTTTTCCAGGATATTGTAAAGGTTGTAAAAACAGGTTTGTATCACTCCAAAAGTGATAGACAATTAACTACTGCTCCATGGAGATTTTTCTATTACTACAAAATAGAATTTCAAGATAAACGGTTTAAATATTTAACGAGGTTTATCATCCAAGACCTTGAAAGCTTATTGCCTAACGTAATCTTCGAATACGAAAAAAAGAGATACCCATTTATTGCCCATATACCTTAAATTCTTGTTAAGCAATTTAAGAGCCCTAAGAATTTATTCAGCTCTTTACTTAAATAATGGTTCACTTGTAGGCAAGTATAAATTTAAAATAATTTGTTATTTTTAAAAAAGCTTTGTTTAAGATCTTCCATGCCAGATTAAGAAGGAATGATATCATACACCTACACAGCTTCAGGAGCAAAAGTAAGCCAGCAGCTGGAATCAGGCGACAAGGGCGGCACTTCTACCCGCCGCGACTACGCCGGGGCGTTTGTGTTTGTAAACAATGCCCCGGGCTGGGTCAGCACGCCGCACGGGCGGTTTGTGTATGT
>JAHYJD010000207.1 GCA_019429365.1 Bacteroidales bacterium
AACCCGCCCTTTTTTAACCAGATAAATCTTGTCACTGACATCACGGGACAGATAAAAAGGCTGGCCACGGAGGCATTCCTCCATTTTGCTGATACCTGCCAGATATGACTTGTCCTCATCACTGAGGCTGGCAAAAACCCCGCCGGCATTCTTGATGTACCAGATTTTATCCTGCATTGTTTTTCCTCTGATAAACGGTAAGTCCCTACTTTAGCAGGTTTTTACTTGATTAAAAGAATTAACTTAACAAATAATGCCACCACTTTGCCGAAAAGTATCCCAGCTTATATTTTCAGCCGCCTACCCACAGATTCTGCGGAGGAGGCTAAAAGACAATGACTGGATTTTTGTCGGTCCGGTAAAATAGCTATCAAAAACCTCCCGCCGCTCACCTCTTGTCCGGAGGTTTTCAGTCCCACATTCCCCTTCCTCTGCAAATTTTTTCTTTTTCTAATATTTAAACGAAAATGCGTCAGCAAAACCACCTGAATGTAAGATGTGTTACATTCTGTCTTTACCGATCTCGTTAGGATTAGCATCAGGGGATATTTAAGACGATGGTTAACCCAAGGGACTATCGTTGAGCTGTAACTATTCAGCACTGTCCTTGCGCAGGGTCGGGGTTCCTGTGGCAAGGGTTTTGGTCGCCATGGACGGCGACAAAAAGCGGTCAGGGATGACCCAACGGGAAACAATCGCGTCCCTTGACATAGGACCCCCGATCCGGTGCTGAACAGATACGTTGAGCTTTTATTAACCGAGTTTCAACAAAGGAGGCTTTATGAGTCGGATTTGCACCCTGGATATTAAGGATGTAGCTGATAATGTTGCCGGTATTCTCAAAGAAATCGATCAGGCTTTTGGTTATGTCCCCCATCTGTTTTCAACCTACGCCCATCATCCGCCGCTGCTCGAAGCCAACTGGAACAAGGTGAAACGGGTGATGATGGAAGGTGACCTGTCGCGCAAGACCAAAGAGGCCATCGCCCTGCTGGTGTCGCAGGACAATGGCTGTAACTACTGTGTTGCCGCCCATACCGGTGCTTTGCAGATGATTGGGCTCAGCGACGAAGAGATCGAAAAAATATCCTCGCAACTTGACGCTGCCGATTTTTCTGAACTGGAGCGATCCCTGATCCGCTTTGCCCGTAAAGCCAACAGCGACCCCCACCGGGTCAGCGATGAAGAATTTCAGGCGCTTAAGGCTATCGGCGCGACAGATGCACAGATTGTCGAGGCTTTGGGTGTCATGGAGGTGTTTACTGCTTTTAATAAATTCCTTGACGTCTTGCAGGTAGAGTTGGGGTAGCTTGCAAGAAGATTTTAAGCAGGGGAAACACCCTCATTTGATAAAAGTACCAGATGATCGGCGAGCACCTTGCTGCCGGGAGGAAACTATGGGTTTGTTGGGAAAAAAAGGAATTATTGTTGCTGTCGTTGTGGTTCTGATCGGGCTCTTTTTTGTGTTTGATCTGCATCATTTTCTGACCTTGGCGGAGCTGAAAACACGGCAGGAGGCCTTTCACCAGTTTT
>JAHYJD010000208.1 GCA_019429365.1 Bacteroidales bacterium
ATTCGGTAAGAAAAAACCGGTATTGACTTTCAATCATTTAAGAGTGGTGGAGAAAAATATTTTTCGGGCTAATTTTTCAGGATTTTTCGTACCTTGCCCGTTGGGGCAAGTATCAGTATTTCCCCATAATGTTTATTTTATTATGTTAATTAGCCAGTTGTTTTGTTGTAATTAATACACTGGCTTTTAACGTTTTAAATATAGCCATTTTAAATTAAACTGCCAAATATCCCTAAGGGGAAATATGCAAAAAAACAAAGCAAAGGCAAACAGGTGGCTTACCAAATTGCCAAAACCGTCCGGTCGGTTTTTCCGGGGCTGGAAGAAAAAATCATGGATATGTGCGACCCGCGTAAGCGCAAGGATTATTCGCTGGCAGAACTTGTGGTGGGCGGCATCATGCTCTCGGTTTTCAAAGAGGGCAGCCGGAACGCTTTCGACAACGATCGCAGGGAAGCCAGGTTCCGGAAAAACTACAGGCGGGCCTTCAGGCTCAGGCTCCCGAGCATGGACGCGGTAGAAGACCTTTACCGTTTGCTGGACGAAGGCGAACTTGAAAACCTGAAAAGCCATTTGGTAAAAACACTGGTGGAAAAGAAAACATTCTACAAGTTCCGCTTTATGGGCAAGAAGTATTTTGTGGCCATCGATGGCACAGGGGTGGCAAGTTACGAAACCGATTATTGCGGGGAATGTACAAGCAAGACATCCAAAAACGGCAAAACAACTTATTTCCATAACGTGTTGGAAGCGAAGCTGGTCACCCACAACGGGATGTCGGTTTCTATAGCAACCGAGTGGGTGCGGAACGAAAACGGCAAAGAATACGACAAGCAGGATTGCGAGCTCAAAGCTTTCAAACGCCTGGCGATGAAACTAAAGAAGGTGTACCCGCGGCTGCCATTGGTCATTCTGGCCGATGGCCTGTATGCCAACCAAAGTTTTTTCAGGATATGCAAAGAGAATGGGTGGGGCTTCATCGTTACCTTTAAAGACGGCAGCCTGCCGAGCGTACATGAAGAAATGGGGCTGCTCCCGGGAAGTGCCTGGCAATGCAGAGAACGTTTCCTTGCCGGCAAGGGCAAACGCACAAATCAAAGTTTCCGTTGGATCAACGGTATTGATTACCACAGCTTTGAACTCTCTGTGGTGGAATGCAATGAAACCACCGTGCACAGCGCTACTGGGGAAGTACAAGAAAACACCTTCACCCACATCACCGATATACCAATAGACAATTCAAACTACCACCTTGTTTCCCAAGGCGGGCGCATGCGCTGGAACATCGAAAACTCGTTCGATTACCTGAAAGAGCACGGCTACAACCTTGGGCACAAGTTCTCAAGAAGTTCGTTCAATGCCCTTAAAAACTATTACCAAAGCATGTTGCTGGCGCACACCATAAACCAGTTCGTGGAAAAAAGCTCCGAAGTGGTAGACTTGCTCGCGGCACACAGCAAAGAAACCATAGCCAACCTGTGGAAAAGGTTGCTGGCCTACTTTTCGGAAAACAAAGTCAAA
>JAHYJD010000209.1 GCA_019429365.1 Bacteroidales bacterium
CAGCACATCCGGCATCGCCTTCGGCCCAGATCTCGGGAATGGTGGTGAAATTACCCCATACAAAGTCGTCGAGCGAAGCGGTGAGCCTGAACGAAGAGCGGGTTTCGAGCAAAAAGCTGCCAAAGCAGAGGTCCACTTCCTCTTCCATCCCTTCCATTGGCGGAATGAGGGCCAGGTCGAGGTACCCTTCGTAAAAGGCATTGATCGGATAGGTGGGCGAGATATACGGCCATGCATCCGGCACATCGTACACGTTCTCGTTGTTGATGGCCACAATGGAGGTCCCTGCGTCGAGCTCCTCAAAGATGGCAGCCCTTTTCGAGTCGGGGGTAAAGCCCACGATGCGAAGTACGGTTACATTGGCGTAACGGCCACCACCCGAAAAGTCGCTGAGCACCAGGATGTCGCCAACCTGCCTCAGTGGTTCAAAAGTACCGAACTTGGCACCTGGTTCCATCACCGGGGCAGTACCCCCGCGGAAGAACCAGAAACCGATTTGGGCAGAACCTTCAATGGCCAGCCTGTCGCCGGCAAAATACAGTCGGGTGCCTATAAGCACAGCATGTCCATTGGCAATGTCGTTCTTGTTCTTCACCTGGCTCAGCGACCACGACTTGAATTCATAGTCGGTCGAACCCTGGGTAAACTGGTTGTCGACGGTGCTTACACCATCACCCCCAAATGCGTCAATCACATGAACGTAAGTAGGATTGTCAAACACATCCTGGGTAATCCAGTTGGCAGGGTTGCCGTTGGGATCCCATTGTCCGTAGGTTAGAAAACCTGTCATCATGAATAAGGAAAATGCCAGCGCGCGCCAACAGACTCTTTTAATTGTTTGGAACGTTTTTTTCATAAGGTTAAAATTTAGTTTGAGAAAAATTAAGACTTGGTTATTTAAAAAGGTGTTGTTAAAAAATAGCTTCTTTTGGTCATTCATTCATAGGCAGCGGTTTGGTTCGACCTATTTTTTTCTTGTTTCATGGTAAAAAAATGCAAGGAAAAATACGGGTAAAAACCCATGGTTAAACAAAAACCCGATAAACAGAATAAAAAAGTACATGAAGCATTGTTTTTTGTTATTTAAAATTAGTCTAAATAAAAATAACAATCCATTCGCAAATACGCTGAAATTTTTATCAGGGCAAACCCTTATGAATAAAGAGGCATGAATAAGTGCTAATTAGGTAAATGGCTACGTAAATTCATGTATAGATAACTGCATAATTATAAGTAGTTACCCTTAGCGGGAAAAAGGGGAGGGGGGCTGAAGACTTAGTAAAACGGGTGTTTAAAAAATATAGTGTTACACAATCTTTGTTTTTTTCGATTGGATCATTTTAGGTGTGGATTTATCGGTAAAAAAGAGCGTATTATGGGATGTGGGGATTAGCGGATTAGCAGGTTTGAGGGTTAGCGGATTTGGGGATTGGCAGATTTGAGGATGAGCGGATTTGGGGATGAGCGGATTTGGGGATTGGCAAATGATTTGTATGGGTTTTTTCAGGCTGAACGC
>JAHYJD010000210.1 GCA_019429365.1 Bacteroidales bacterium
AAACAAAGTCTGGAAAACATTTAAAACCTGATAACTCCTGAGGCCGGAATTACAAAATCTCTTACACGGCCAATGGCTTCAGAACTGCCTTCAGATCCGGGATTGCCTTTGATAATAACCGATCTCACTTTCCCATTCTTCCATTCAAAATCCACTTCAAACCCGCCCCTTGCTTTCAGACCGCTTACTTTTCCGCTCTTCCAGTTATCGGGCAAGGCAGGCAAAAGCACTATCTTGTCTTCGTGGGATTGCAAAAGCATTTCGGCCATGCCTGCTGCGCCTCCCATATTTCCATCGAGCTGGAATGGCGGGTGAGAGCACAATAGATTGTTGTAAGTGCCGCCAAGTCCCATATTCGCTTCGTTTGTGCCCACTTGCCTGAGCAGCCTGCGCAATAGTTCATACGCCTCAATCCCTTGCTGCAGGCGTGCAAAAAAGTTGATCTTCCAGGCCAGTGACCAGCCCGTTCCTTCCTTGCCACGGGCTTCAAGGCTTACACGAGCGGCATCAGCCAATTCCGGAGTCAGGTTCACGCTTATCTGCTGCCCCGGGTGCAGTGCATACAGGTGCGAAACGTGGCGGTGGGTGTTCTCCGGGTCATCCACGTCTTCAATCCACTCCTGCAACTGCCCCCAGCGGCCAATGCGGGGCGGACTTATCCTGTCGCGATAACTTTTGTACGTTTCAGCCCCCGATTGATCCATTCCCAGCACTTCAGCAGCTTTTGCAGTGTTGTTGAACAAATCCCAAGCGATCTGGTGGTCCATGGAGGCGCCCATTGAAATGCCGCCGTGCTCAGGAGAAAACGAAGGCACCGAAGCAAGCCATCCCTCCTGGTTTTCTGTTAGGTAATCCTTCCAGAAAAAGGCGGCTTCCTGCATGAGCGGAAATGCCGTCTCCCTCAGAAATGTGGTATCCTGGGTAAATTCGAAGTGTTCCCAGGCGTGGCGGGTAAGCCAGGCCGCTCCTGCGGGAAAATAGCCCCAGGGCAACCCCCAGCCCGGTGAAGTGTAACCAAAGGCATTGTTCATGGTGTTGACCACCCAACCGCGGGTGCCGAAAAATTCGCGGGCAGCAAGCTGTCCGGGTTCCACCAGCTTTTCCATATAGTCGAAAAGCGGAACATGGCACTCGCTAAGGTTGGTTACCTCAGCCGGCCAGTAAAGCATTTGCAAATTGATGTTGGTGTGGTAATCGGCCGCCCAGGGCGGATCGGTGCTGTTGTTCCACTTGCCCTGCAGATGCATTGGAAGTGTTCCAGGCCGGCTCGAAGAGATCATAAGGTAACGGGCATATTGAAAATACAATACTTCCAGACCAATATCGGCATTACCTTCAGCATAAAGTTCCAGCCGGCGATCGGTGGGCAAATGATCGTTGGATGGACCTTCAATCTCCAGCTTCAAGCGATCGAAAAGACTGGCATAATCTTCATTCTGAATGTCCTGCAATTGCTGATAATTGCTTTCGTAAAGCCTTTCCAGCACAGGCAAGGCTTCATTCAGCCAGTTT
>JAHYJD010000106.1 GCA_019429365.1 Bacteroidales bacterium
GGGGCTACCAGTGTTTCAGGAACCTATCCGAATTTTACAATAAATTCTGCCAATACCACCTACACTGCTGGCACCGGCATTACCATTAGCGGTGCAAACAATACCATTACCAACACCGCCCCGGGCATTACCTATACCGGGGGAGAAGGAATCAGTGTGGTTGGAAACAACATCGTAAATACGGCACCCGACCAGGTGGTTAGCCTGACTAGCCATATTTTTTCTTCAAGCAGCATAACCGGAACCTACCCCAATTATACCATCAGAACACCACGGGTAACAGCGGGTTCAGGCATAGGCGTTTCAACAAACATTTCCGGCGACTATGTGATCAGCAATACCTCCCAGGGAGATGGAGGGGTTACCGTAACGGTTGAGACCCTGCCACCGCCTTCCGGTTACAATTCTTATGTCAGGCGCATTGTTACTTTCGGGCCGGTAGCAACAGGGGCTTTCCGAATCCGAACAGAAATACTGCAAATAAATGGCTATCAGATAGCTGTCAGAAACTATTTTGAAGTTTATGTTGGCTCCCATACTATTGTTGGAGCACCTCAAAACACCTGGATGTCGACCACTCAGGCTGTTAGTCCTACCAATGCCGGCTTGTTCTATATGATTATGGGTGGGATGTAAATGAATTATTCCGAGAGATTTTTGTCTGATTACCGAAAAGGTGCATTAGGAAAAATCAAAACACAAGAGTGATGAAAAGATGGTTCATGGCAATATGGCTGGCGGCAACAATGCTGCCAGCCGCCTCGCAGGATTTATCGAATATCAGGGGCACTGCCCCTTTTCGGATAACCGGAAGTTTTGGAACCTACAATACCTTTTATACGGGTTCCAATACCTTTAACTACCGCAACCCCTGGTCGAACAATGTTTTTGCCAACCTGAACCTGAGCGTTTATGGTATGGAAATTCCATTGTCGTTTTATTTTTCGAATAACAACCGTGGTTTCAACCACCCTTTTGCGCAGTTTGGCATGAGCCCCCGCTACAAGGCCCTGCAGCTGCATTTGGGTTACCGCAACATGAACTTTTCACCGTACACCTTTTCTAATATTACCTTTTTGGGTGCTGGACTTGACTTCAACTGGAAGGTGGTGCGGCTTGCATTTTTCGGAGGCAGCCTTAACCAGCCCAATATGGCACAGGTCAGCACGGGGCTGGATCCGGTTCGCCCCACACTTTTCAAACGCAATGCCTATGGTGTGAAGTTGGGTGTTGGCAATACCCGCAATTACTTTGATGTGATCCTTTTCAATGCCCGCGACGACAGCACTTCAATCAACGCCATGCAATACCCCCACCTGAAGCCCCGCGAGAACCTGATTGCCGGCACTTCGTTCCGCTTCAGCCTGGGCCGCAGACTGGTCATTTCGAGCAATTTGGGAGCCAGTGCATACAACGATAATATGCGGTCAACAAGCATGGATGTGGCCGAACTGCAGGGATTCGACAAATACTTTTCGGCCCGTTACGGAACAGTGCTTCGCTATGCCGGCGATATCAGGGCAAACCTTAGCTTCAACAAGGTGCAGACCATGTTCCAGTACCGCCTTATTCAGCCCGATTATTACTCGCTGGGCACCACCTATATGACCAACAATTTGCAGAGCCTGAGCATGAATGTAAACACTATGATGCTGAAAAACAGGCTGATTGCCGGACTTGCCTTTCACTATCAAACCGATAATGTTTCAAAAACTCAACTTTTTACCAGTACCGGCATGATTTACAACGCCAACCTTACCGCCCGTTTGTCGGACAAATTGAATGTAACGGCTACTTACAATGGGTTCAATCAGCAGCAAAGCGATGGCACCGCCCAGGTCATCGACTCGCTGCGAATCCACCGGCTTATGCACAACATCAATCTTTCGCCATCATACAATTTCCTCAAGGGCAACCTTGTGCATGGCATTTCGGCATCATTGAACACCAGCATAAACAGCAATCAGAACAAACTGACCAACGATCCCTCCGACATTACCGTGATGGCGGCCAATTTGAGCTACTCCCTTGGTTTTAACCAGCAGAAGATGAACCTAATGCTCAACCTTAACCATCAGAACAGTTCATCGGCTTTCTATGATTTTTCCTCGAGTGGGGTGGGGCTTGGGGTAGGCAAAAAGCTTCTTCCCAAGGATCAGCTGAACCTGCAGCTCAATGGTGATGTAAAACTTAGCCAGGTAAATGACCTAACCCGCAACCTTTCCTATATGACAGGGGTGAATATGGGCTACACCTACCAGAAAAACCACACGGCATTTGTCCGTCTGAACTACAACCATATTAACAACTACCATTTGCAGGGTTTATATTCCCTGAATGGATCAGATATGACGGTTGCCTTTGGCTATACCTACCGTTTTTCGCCCCAGCGCCAGCGAAGGGAAAAGGAGGAGCAAACACAGCAAACAGAAAATTAATCATAACCAATATGAAAACCAGGAGATTATTTCTGACATCGGCCTTCGTTTTTTTGGCTTTAATGGCCGGGGCTCAGCAACCCATTCAGATCAGCGTGATACCCAACCCGCCCTTTTCGCCAAGGGCAGGAGATTATTTGGACCAGCCCTCGCGCTTTTTTCAGTTGGTTATTACCAACACTTCCGGCAACTCTTACAACTATTACCTGAGTTTTAAGCTGGAAATGATTTTTCCGGATATTGCCAGTGCGGAAGTGCCTCCCGGCAGACCGCCCCATGTACCGCTCACCCTGGCTCCCTATCAAACGGTGGTGGTAAGTCATTCTATGCTCGATCAGGCTTTCAGGCACCTGAAGTTGAGCGATCTGATAACCGAAAACATTGACCAGACTAATTATGCGGCAGGTACCTCCAATATGCTACCGGAGGGCACCTACCGCATTTGTTTTACCGCCTTTGACTTTGATTCGCCCTGGGGGCAGGTGGTCCCGTTGTCAAATCCGGGCGGAAGCTGCGCCACTTTCAGCATTTGCTACTCGGCCATGGCCCCCGTGCTGGCAAGTCCGGCGCCCTGTGTAATGAACCTGGATAACGATACTTTGGCCATCACCAACCCTATGGTTTTCTCATGGATGCCCCCAGCCTTCAGCTGCGGTGGCGCCATTGCCAACTTTGTGTACGACCTCAGGGTGGTGGAGGTAATGCCCGGTCAGGACCTTCAAACCGCCATTGATTTTAACCCTTCTGCGCTTGAGTTCAGCGGACTGAGTGCAACCACCATGGTGATAGATACCCTGGTGTTTCCCCTGGTGTTTCACCGGGCGCAGCGCTATGCCGTGCAGATTACCGCCAGGGAAGCCATGGAAACCGGAAATATCATTATTGCCAATGAAGGCAACAGCCCCATTTGCACTTTTGTTTGGGGAACCATGCCACAGGTGGTTGTTGATCCGGAAATTACCGAGCCGCCCGAGGAAGAGCCTGAAGAACCGCAAGAAGACCCGACCTTCGAAACCCCAATTGTAATTCACGACCCCGGCGATTCGACCGACCCCAACTGTTTGGCTGAAGCACCCACCAATACCACCCCATACGATGGTTCCCTTTCGGGGAAAACAGTGAGGGTAGGGCATTTTTCAATGAATGTGGCAAGTGCCGTGCCTGCCGGCGATGGCTGGACCGGAACGGGTACCATAAACTGGAATCCCATTGGAGCCCCCCTCAGGATAAGGGTGGAGTTTGCCAATATCAAGGTAAACACCCAGCTGGAAATGTTTGCCGGGCAGGTTTTCAGCCAGGCTGAGACACAGCTAGACGACTTTGTTCCCCAGGATTTGAAAAAAGCACTGGGCTGGGTGGACGACCAGGTAAATTACCCCTCACAATTTGGAATCAATGTTCCTTCGACTTACAAGCGCAAAATTGAAGGCTACCAACAATACCTGAAAACACAGGCCCGCACCATTCAGCAACTTACCGGCGATTTCAACCTTCCTGTTCGCCTGCCTTCGGCCATTCCCAGCACCGATATCGATATTGGCATTGTGGGTATGGTATTTACACCCACCACGGCCCGAATGAACACCATGGCCGTGTTTAAAATCCCTGAATCGGTACCCCTTGCAACCAATGCCGAATGGCTGGCTTTTGTGGGGCAGGGCATGTGCTTCACGCCAAATATTCTGTTGTCGGCCAATGAGGCCAACCTGTTTCTGGCTGCCGACCTGGATATTGAAATTGGCGGAGGCTTCAAGCTGAATTTCAAAAGAGCAACCCAGCTTGGAAATACCAATGATGGCACCTACCTGAAATGGAACTACGAAGGCTTTGATGAAGCAAGGCTCGATTTTGATGTGCAGCTACCGTCGGTAATACTTGGTGAGTTTCCTGATGGGAAGCCAGATCCGACACAGAGGATCAATGCATCCTTCAGTACCTGGTTTTCTGACTGGAACAACTGGATTGCCACGGCCAGCGTACCCGATTTCCAGGTAAGCGGCTTGCCATCCTTTGGCTTCAGCGCTACCAATATTGTTTACGACCATTCTGTAACAGCCAATCCTCAGGGCATCAGGTACCCCGAAGGCTACAATGCCCCGGGTTTAGCCTGGAAGGGTTTTTATATGCAGCAGCTTTCTGTGAAACTGCCCCCTGAATTTAAGTCGCTTACTACTGGCCAGCAGCGCGCTGAGTTTTCAGTAAATCATATGATCATTGATGATCAGGGCGTGAGCTGCGATATCTTGGCCGTTCGTCCGCTCGAAACAGGGGTGCTGGGCGGTTGTGCCTTTGCCATCGACACCATTGATGTGCGACTGCTGCGCTCCGAATTCAGCAAAACAGGCATAGCAGGGCGCATTACCATGCCGGTGGCCAACGACCCGCTCTTGTATTCAGGGGTGCTGAAATCCGTAAATGATGAGCTTGACTATGAGTTTGTAATTCACCCGGAGAGTGACATCAAAATGCCCATATGGGTGGCACAGCTTAATATTAGTCAGTCATCTGGTCTGGAGATAAAGAAAGACAGCCATGGCGCTGCCGTAAATTTCCTTCTGCATGGCGACATCTCGCTGGGCAACAGCTACAGCATCAACCCCTTGCCCTATAAGTTCCATATGCCGGGTATTCACTTCGAGAACTTTGGCATCGGCAACCGCAATCCGCAAACCCTGGCCCCCGAGTTTTATATGAGCGAGGGCACCTGGAGCCAGGCCAGTGCGCAGAAGAAGCTTGGCCCATTTGGCGTGGGTATTAAAACGCCGAAACCCTATTTCCGCGGAGGCGAGTTCGGCATGAACATAGAAACCGACTTTAGCATAGTGGAAAAGTTTGCCTGCAAGACTACGCTCGATATAGTGGGTGAACTGCATTGGAATCCTGCCCAAAACCTGCTGCCTACCAAAGCCGATCTGAAAACCATTAGGCTGGACGAGGTAGAGGTGTCGGGTGATTTTGGCCCGGTGGACATTACCGGCAATTTAAAGTTTTATTACGATGATCCCACTTATGGCGATGGCCTGAAGGGAAAAGTAAGGGCCACTTTTGAGCCCCTGGTAACCGTGGATGCCACTGCCCAGTTTGGCAAGGCACCGGGAACCAGCAGCTACGACTACTGGTATGTGGATGCCCACGCAAAGTTCGATCGCGTAATATCTGTATTTTATCCTGTGGGCTTTGGCGGCTTTGGCGGAGGGGTCTTTTACAATATGGAAATGTCGAACCTGAGCAGCAATCCTGAGCAAATGCTGGAGGGCCAGACCGGAGACCTGGAAAGCACCGATCCGTCGGAATCGGCATCAGGAGTAGTTTATTTACCCAAAAAAGGCAGCATCGGGTTTAAAGCCGGCACCACGCTGGCCCTGTCAAACGAAGTAGGTGGAGGCAACGTGATGAATGCTTCGGTTTGGGTTACTTCAAGCTACGCCAATGGCACATTTTCCTCGCTGTTTTTGGAAGGCGAGGGCTTTGTGATTTCCAATTATCCAGAAAACGATGACCACCTGGTATCGGCCACCATGAAACTCGGCTATGATAACAAGACCAAAAATCTTGACCTGACATTGAATATTGAAGCCGACTTTTTGGTGGGCAAGGCCCTTATTCCCATAACTTTTCATGCAAAAACAGCAGACAAGAAATGGTATATGCACCTTGGCGACCCCCATGGCAGAAGAATTCAGGCAGACCTGATCGACGTTAAATCAGGTCCGCTAAAAGTTTACCTGGGTGCCAATGCCTATTTTGCACTGGGCAACGACCTGCCTGATGGCCGCTTGCCTGCTCCGCCCCCTGAGATCGTTCAGTTCCTGAACCTTTCCAGTCTGAGCCAGCACCGTGCCTCGCTCGAAACCATCCCCCGCAAGGGTATGATCTTCGGCACGCAGATTCAGGGTAGTTTGGACCTCGACCTGGTGGTGTATTGCAGTCTGACAGCCATTGCAGGCTTTGATGTGGCCCTGACGCACGACCCCAATCGCAGCTGCAACAACAATCCGGCTGGCTTTAAGGGCTGGTATGGCACAGGGCAGGTGTACGGGTATTTCGATGGAGATGTGGGCATAAAGGTCAATGTTTGGTTCTTTAAAGGAAAGGCCAGCTTGTGCCAGCTCACTGCAGGCGCCTTTTTGCGCGGGGGTATGCCCGATCCGTTCTGGGCCTATGGAAAGGCCAGGGTCAGGGGAAGTATCCTGGGGGGTATGATCAAGGTCAGCACCTCGGTGGAAATGAAAGTGGGTGAGCAATGCTACCCCGATGGCGACCCCCTGGCAAATATACGGGTGCTGGAAGATATTCAGCCCGCCCACGAAACGTTTAATGATGCACGCCAGTCGGAGCCCGAAAGCATTTTTGCCATTCCCAGAATCACAGCCAACCTCGACCTTTCTGATGGCCTGCAAACCATTATTCATGCCATTGAAGCACCCCCTTCCAGAAAATATCCCGATGGGGAGTTCCGCCAGTATAAATTTCAGATAAATACCATTCGTCTGCATCAGGGGGTCAATGGCGACCTGCCCGAAAACGCCAGCGATGGTATGGCAATGGAATTTAAGGTGGCGAACCATCCGAATCGCACCCAGGTGAATGTTCTGCGCAACGAAAGTTTCCTGCCAAACACCAATTATGCCATCAGGGTAGTGGCTGATGCCAAGCAGAAGTATGGTACCGTTTGGGATTACCCTACCATTGATGGCGAGAGGAAAGAAAGGCTGGAAACCATGGTGAGGTATTTCCGCACAGGTCCGAGGCCCGATAGCTTTGAGCAGAATGTGCTGGCAAGCTATCCGATGGACAGGCAGCGTTATTTCAACAAATGGGGTGACTACGTGCTGGTGCTGAACAACGAGCAAAACTATATTTTTGAAGATACAGGCCGGCCGGTTGAAGCCTGGATCAGGCAGCTGGAGGAAAATCCCGACGGCAGTGCTTATTCGCAAAAAGTTAGTTATAATGTGGCCAACCGCAGAATTGGCTTTACCGATGTGAATAAATCCGCCTTGCAGCCCCAGGTGCTTTACAACCTCTCGGTGGTAAGGGTTAACCTTGCCAAGCAAGAGGAGTTTATGGCCAAGATGGTGGAAGAAAGGCGGAGGCTGGAACTGAAAAACCTGGCTACAAACCAATTGTCAAACCTCATTATTAGTGGGGGTGGCATTACCTATGAGCAGGCCTACGACATTACCACCACACCCATTCATTCTGATTTGCAGCCGGCAAATATAAACTCAGGCATTACCTCGGGCAGCTCTTTGCAAACCAGCGACAATTTGCTGGTAAACGCGACCACTACTGGTACTTCATCTTTTCCTTCAGGCTATGGCAGCCTGGATCAGCCTTCAGCTTTCCCCAGCGGTAATCTCACCACCTATCCGAGTCTTCAGAATACCCAACCCGGTATTCAGGCCGGTACCGGAAGCATTAACCTTCAATTGGAGCAGCCACTGGAACTGCTGGATATGCTCACGGTGGAAGAATACAATCAACAAATGGTGTCAGATACCATCGACTATCGCGAAATGAAGCTGCTGCAGGAAAAGTTTAACATAACGTATTTGGACACCTTGTTCAGTATCACGTTTAGCGTCAGTCAATACGGAACCCTTCAGCAAAAGCTCGATGCATACAACTCCCTGGTTACGATGCCGGGAACGGGAATATTACCGGGCATTTCGAGTCCTTTTGTATCGGTGCAGCAAGCAGAGCCATTTGAAGAATTAGACATTGTGGGCCTTGGAACGACCATTTACCAAATTTATGGCTATATGGCTCCGGTTAAGCCTTTGCTTAAGGTTGAAGAAGAATACAACCAAAGCCTAAACGATGACCTGCATTGGAAGTACCACTTTTTTGACCGGATACATTACATTGAATCGTTTTGTGGTAAGGGAACCTTTAAACCCCGAAGCGATGTTGATTATATCCTGAACGGGAAAGGCCTGACTGTTTCCTATGGCAACACGGCCATCAACAGGTCAAATACCTATTTCCCGCTTGATTTTCCCAGGCAGGCTGCAGATCATTTCCCTTCCAGGAATATGCGATTGCTCGACATGCAGGAAGGTTTTAATTTCCCTCCCCCAATTTCTTCCTTGGAACTAAACCCTAATGTTCCCTTAAGAATTGAAAACCCAATGCGTGTAACCTACAGAGCCAGAAGTGTAAGGTATAGATTAATGGATGATATTGAAGCTTTGAGGCAGTTTAATGAGGAATTTAAACTGCTGGCCGTGGAATTTGAGAACACCAACGGAGAGGGCAGGAAAAATAAGGCGAGAGACTGGATTGCGGAAAACAAAATGATTGTTGGAGAGGCCGGAAATACCAGAATAGAAATGCCCGCTTACCAGTTGGTGTATTTCTACACACTTAATGGACAGACAAGTTTTCCGTTATGGGAATGGCTTAAGGTGGGCGCAGAAGCCACACCCTTGCTTCCTCCCCGCAATTATCCGCGCCGCGACCTCAATGTGAAAATGCTGAACATAAGGGGTAGTCAGCTCGATGGGCAGGGTCAAGGATGGAACTACATACAGCAATATGGAGAAAAAATCCCAATTGTGTATTAAAACCAGAAAGAGAACAGGTTATAAACAAGGGGCATAAAAACTACTGACAATGAAAATAAAACTTTGCTTTTTGATCCTTCTGAGCCTAATTGCTGCCGGTGCTTTTGCGCAGAACGAGCCAGAGCAGGCCGATGATACAGAAATCCGCATCCGGGTGCTGGCCCGTTCGTATGGCGACAGTATTGTTTTGCGCTGGGCGCCTGAGGAGGCCGCCGTGTGGAGCATTATCAACCGCTATGGCTATAACGTTACGCGCAGGTATGTAAACACCGACAGCACGTATGTCTCGGAATTGCTCACTCCGCAGCCGCTGAAACCCCTTTCGCTTGAGGAAATGATGGCCCGCTTTGAAGCTACTGATACGGTGGCGGCCATTGCCGCAGAGGTGCTGCACGGCACCGACCTGGCTCCGGCGCCCGTATCGGAAGAGGGAATGGGCTTTGCTGAAGCCATCAGGCTGGAAGCCGAACGCCAGCAAACCCGTTTTGCCTTTGCCATGATGGCAGCCGAATTCAGTCCCGCGGTGGCCAATGCGCTTGCCTTGCGATTTACCGATACCAATGTGCAACGCGGAAGGGTGTATGATTACCTGGTTTCGGCAGTGGTGCCAGCCGCATTGGTAGAGGTAGTACCCGGCTCCGCCATTCTTCGCTGCGAAGATGCCCGGCCACTGAACCCACCGGCCAAGCTCGACATTAGGCAAGCCAACAACGAACGCATTGAGCTGATTTGGGGGCGCGATGCCAATACCGCCTTCTTTATTGAACGCAGCATCGACAATGGCCGAACTTACAGGCAGCTGAACCATCAGCCCTACTACAGCACCCTGCCCGATGAAAATATTGGCAGGGGAAGCTCTGAACTGGAATTTTACAATATGCTTTTGCACGAGTTTCATATATTTTCCGACACCATTACCCCAGGCATAACCTATCATT
>JAHYJD010000211.1 GCA_019429365.1 Bacteroidales bacterium
CGTGTGCTCTTCCGATCTGGCCGGGCTTAAACCAAATACCCTCCAAGGCCAGAAAATCGAATTTATTTGGATTGAAGACCCTTCTTATCAGGGGCATATAGGGCAATACATTCAGAATTATTTTTCCCCAAAGGCCGGGCATTCTTTTTACGCGCCAGTTTATTTTATGAATCTGTACCCCGGCAACGATCTCACCATTATCTTCGAGGTAATAATAGTCGTTGAAGTGAAAAATCTTGGAAAACTGGACCATGGAGTGACCGCTGTAAAAGGCCGTTAAATGGTTTAGGATTTTCTTTTTGCTGTCTTCTGTTTCGGCCTTTATTATTTTGCTGCTCCCTTTAGGGAAAAACCGGCTAAAGCCAATGGTATTGATATTCCTTATCGGGCGGTAACCGGCATTGCTTACGACCTTAAACGAACTGATATTATTATTTTCGATGGAGGCATAAAATATGGTTGGAGTATTCTCTTTGGCGCGAATAAGTTTCATGGCCTTTTCGCCGAATTTTTTCATAAGTCCCTGCCCCCTGATAGATTGTGAGGCGCTGAAATACCTTATATAATAACAGTTGAAAGCCTGTTGCCTCACTTTTACCTCCACCTGGCAGAACACCCCAATGCCCAGCATCTTTCCGTTTTTTTGCAGGGAGATGGTGGTTGGATGGCTGAGGTGGCTTACATGTTCGGCGGTGTTTAAATGTTCATACACATGTCCGGTACTGCCAATCGAATTCTCCAAAAGCAAATCCAGGGCCTGCTGCGGTACCCCTTCTTCCCGGAAAATCTCATAACCGTCTTCGGTCATCAACAGTTCTTTCTTCATGCAGAAAGTATTTGAGGTTGTCAGGATTTTTCGATAGCCTGACAACGCTTCAAATGTAATTAAATGTTTTTAAAAAAGCCTGAAGGGCCTATTGTGGTATTTTGCTTAACTTCGTAACATAAACCATTTGTCAGGAAACATTTACCAAATATAAGCTATGAGGAATTTTCGCATTCTTTTTGCCGGGCTTGCGCTGCTCTTTTTTGCTAGCAGTCTTTTTGCCCAGCGCCGCGATCGCGTAAGCGAGACCCTTGAACTGGAACCAGGAAAAACGTTCAAGGTATATGTGTATGAAATAAAGGAAGAAATTGCACGTCCGGCGGTATATAAAACGCAAAAAGCCTTCCGGGAAGCCGACAGCCTGGGTGTTGACTTGGTGCTCATTCATATGAACACCTATGGCGGTGCCGTCGATGCTGCCGACAGCATCCGGACGCGCATCATGCAGTCGAAAATTCCCACCATGGTTTTTATCGACAACAACGCGGCCTCGGCCGGGGCCTTGATATCCATTGCCACCGATCGTATTTATATGCGGCCGGGTGCCAATATTGGTGCAGCCACCGTGGTCGATCAGACCGGTGAAGTGGTACCCGACAAGTTCCAGTCGTACATGCGTTCCATGATGCGCTCCACGGCCGAAGCCAAGGGCCGCGATCCGGAAATTG
>JAHYJD010000107.1 GCA_019429365.1 Bacteroidales bacterium
GAAAGGCTTTGATGAAGAGTCGATACTGGCTTCTTTTTACGGGATTATGACCGGTGAACTGCGCTACTTTACCAGCGAGAACTCCTTTTTTAGCCTGCTGTTCAATGCCGCCTGGTTTGAGCGCCAGCTCCATGATACCCGATTTAGTGGTTGGCCATGGGGCGCAGCCGCGGGCATTACCCTCGAAACCGCCCCGGGCATTCTTTCGGTCTATTATGCCATGGGGAAAGGCCCTGAAACACCTCTGGCATTCCGAAATGCGAAAGTCCACATTGGCTTTGTGAGCCTTTTCTGATAATTTTTACGAAATTTGCAGTTCATTACACCTTATACAGGTAAAAAAAGCAAAAACCCAATATTTTGGAAAATTTCATTTTTGGCATACGCCCCCTGCTTGAAGCGCTCGAAAAAGGCGAAAAACCCGAGAAAGTGCTTCTGCAGCAAGGTATGAGCGGCGAGAATTACCAGCAGCTGTTTAATATTATTCGCAGCGAAAAGATTCCTTATCAAATGGTACCCATTGAAAAACTCAACCGGGTTACACGCAAAAACCATCAAGGTGTCATTGCTTACATTTCAATTATCAGCTATCAGCCGCTACAGGAGTTACTTCCCATGATCTATGAGCAAGGCGAACTGCCTTTGCTTGTTTTGCTCGACCGGGTAACCGATGTGCGCAATCTGGGCGCTATTGCCCGTTCTGCCGAATGTTTTGGTGCCCATGCCATAGTTATTCCCGACAAGGGCAGTGCCCCAGTGAACGCGGATGCCATAAAAACTTCAGCAGGAGCCCTTTCGCGCCTGCCTGTTTGCCGTGAGGGCAACATTTTGGAAACCATTGCCTTTTTGAAGGAAAGCGGAATTAAAGTGGTTGCCGCCACAGAAAAAACAAAACAGTCGCTGTTTGAGGCCGACTTCGGAGGTCCGCTTGCCATCATCATGGGATCAGAAGACAGGGGTATTTCCTTTTCGGTGCTAAAAATGGCTGATGAGGCAGTTTCTATTCCCATGAAAGGAAGCATTGCTTCGCTCAACGTTTCGGTTGCAGCAGGCATTATGCTATCTGAGGCCCACCGCCAGCGCAGCAAATAGTTTTTCCGCGAAAGCGAAACAAATGCCTGCCTTTGATTAATTTTGTGCCCTAAAGCCACTACCATGGAAGTTGGAATATTTATTCCCTGTTTTATTGATCAGTTATTCCCGGAAACGGGCATGAGCATGGTTGCCGTGCTGAAGCATGCCGGGGTAAAAGCCCTTTACAACCCCGAACAGACATGCTGTGGACAGGTAGCTTTCAATACAGGATTTCATGACGAGGCTAAGCATGTTGCCGAAAAGTTTATCCAGGATTTTGCGCAATATAAATATGTGGTGGGACCCTCGGCTTCGTGTATTGGCATGGTGAAGAATTACTATCCGCAAATGTTCGATAATTCGGCCCTGCACAACGAAAACAAATACCTTGGAAGGAAAATTTACGAATTCACCGATTTCCTTGTGAATGTGGCAAAAATGGAAAACCTGGGGGGGCGCTTCGAGGCCAGGATTACTTTTCACGATTCATGTGCGGCATTGCGCGAATACGGACTGAAAGACGAACCGCGCAGACTGCTGGCCCAGATAGAGGGGCTGGAACTGATGGAGATGAAAGACCGCGAGGTTTGCTGTGGATTTGGCGGCACCTTTGCAGTGAAGCATGAAGCCATTAGTACTGCCATGGCCGAACAAAAGGTTAAAAATGCCCTCGAGACCGGGGCGCAATACATTGTTTCGACCGAAGCTTCATGCCTGATGCAACTCGATGGCTACATTAAAAAGCACAAACTCCCCATTGAAACCCTGCACATTGCCGAACTTCTGGCCAGAAGTATTTCCGGGAAATAAACCTTCCTTCTATTTTTACTATGACTAAAAAATATTTTCTTGGTTTTGCGATGGTTTTTCTTGCCATGCTTGCCGCAGCCCAAACCGAGGTAGACGAAAGGGCTGTAATCAGTTTTGACAAAGGGTTGGGTTTTTTTGCCCCCGACTCTACTTTTGGGCTCAACCTTAGGTTCAGGATTCAAAACCGTATTGGCATGACTACCGTTTCGGGTTCCGACCTGAGCCCTGATCAGTTCGAAGCAAATGTGAGGCGCCTGCGTCTGCGCTTCGATGGTTTCCTGGGAACATCGAAACTCACCTATTATATGCAGCTTAGCTTCTCGAGAGGCGATCAGGATTGGGACAATACGGGCTTTCCGGGGGTGGTGCGCGATGCCATGGTATTTTATAATTTCAATAAAAAATTTTACATGGGCATGGGACAGGGCAAATTGCCCGGCAACCGCCAGCGGGTTACCTCTAGCGGACAGCAACAATTTGCCGACCGCTCGCTGGTCAACGCCGTTTTTAACATTGACCGTGACTTTGGCTTGATGGCCTATTACAACCACCATGTCGGGAATTTTTATTACAATCTGAAAGGGGCAATAAGCTCGGGCGAGGGAAGAAATATACAGCGAACTGACAATGGACTTGCCTATACCATGAGGGTGGAACTACTGCCGCTGGGCGATTTTACAAAGGATGGCGACTTTTCAGAAGGTGACCTGGAGCGCGAAGTCACCCCGAAACTATCTGTTGGGGCTTCGTATTCGTTTAACAATAAAGCAATTAAGTCGGCTGGGCAACGCGGACAGCTCATGGAAGAGGCAACCGACATTTCAACTTTCTTTTTGGATATGATTGCAAAATACCAAGGATGGGCCGTGCAGGCCGAATATGCAAACCGCGATGTAAGCCGAAACCCTGGGCTGCTGAGTCCGCTTCCTTCTCCCTATGTACTTACCGGAAGCGGGATCAACACCCAATTAAGCTATGTGTTTACTTCAAATTGGGAGATTGCGGGCCGATATACCAGGGTAAACCCACATGAAGAACTCAGATATCTTGAAGCACAAAGCGATATTTACACTCTTGGTTTGACCCGATACCTTCAAAAACACCGCAACAAGGCACAAATCAACTTTTCCTATCAGAAAGACAAGTGGGAAGTCTTTTCCGCAATCGATTTCTTCAATATAATGTTCCAGGTTGAAATAGGCATATAGGCAAAAAGGCCATAACTGTCCCAAAAGTCTTAAATTTGCAAAAAATCAGACAAAATGACCATAGGCATTGACATCGGTGGAAGCACCACCAAAATTGTAGGTTTCAAAAATGGCAAGATCATCGACCCGCTAACGGTAGAGGCCAACGACCCCATTGCTTCGGCTTCAGGCGCATTGGGCAAGTTTCTTTCGGTTAACAAGCTTAGCCTTAACGATATTGACAAGGTGATAATGACCGGGGTGGGCGCCTCGTTTATTGGTGACCAGCTGCTGGGGCTTTCGGTTGAAAAAATCGAGGAGTTCAAAGCATTGGGTCAGGGAGGACTGTTTTTGTCGGGATTGAATAAAGCCATTATTGTAAGTATGGGCACGGGAACCGCCTTTGTGAAAGCAAACCAGGGCTGCATTCAGCACCTCGGAGGCACCGGTGTGGGTGGTGGCACCATTCTGGGCTTGTCGAAAGCCATGGTTAATCTTACCAGCTTCGAAACCATAATTGAAACATCACGCACCGGTTCACCCGATCATGTAGACCTTAGTGTGGGCGATATTTCACGCACCGAGGTAGGAAACCTTCCCAGCTCCATTACGGCCTCCAACTTTGGTAAAATGACCGACCAGGCTACCAAGAACGACATTACCAGGGGTATTCTTACCATGGTATTTCAGGTAATTGGCATGCTGGCCATTTTTGCCGCAAGGGCGCATAAAGACAACGACATTGTGCTTAGCGGCAAGCTGGTAAACATCCATCAGGCCAAGAAAACCTTTACTGAGCTGGGAAGACTTTATGGCGTGAAGTTCCATGTACCCCTTCATGCCGAATACTGTACTGCAATTGGCGCAGCCATTTCGGGTAATCCTGATCTTTTTACCCCCAACAAGTAGCTTTCGGATACAGAATTAGCTACATGCTGAAAAATAATCCGATTAAATCATGCGAGGTAAAAAAAATATGTTACCTTTGCGTCGAATTCATTAACATCGTTGTATTGAACTCCGCTTAACAGATTCCTTGATACTTTCCTTCCAGAACAGCTTCAACCTCTTTTTCGCGTATTTCAATGCACATTAACAAAAATCACAATTACATTTATGAAAACTGGAACAGTAAAGTTCTTCAACGAACTTAAAGGATTTGGATTTATCAAAGATTCAGAATCAGAAAAAGAGTATTTCGTACACGCAACCGGTCTGATCGACAAGATTCGCGAAGCCGATGAAGTTACTTATGAACTTCAGGAAGGCAAAAAAGGTCTGAACGCTGTAAATGTACGCCTAGCGTAATAAAAGCCGAAGAAACTTTTTAAGAGCCCCCTCTTTACAGCAAAGAGGGGGTTTTTATTTGTGCCAGTGGGTTACGCCCTATGATGGTACCCTGGTGGCCAATCACCTGAAAACGGGCATACAATTCCTCCTTAAAGCCGTTCTTCTGGCGAGTAATTTTTATTGCTTCAAGGTGCCTGCTTTCCTTTCCAAAGGCAAACTGCTCCATTGCTTCCTGACTTTGCCAGATGCTGAAGGTAGCCTGATGGATCCAGGGCCTCTCTCCTAGGCCCTGGCTGAACAATTGGCCGCTGTAATCTTTTTGCGACCGGCTCACCCCTCCCACCCTTCTCCAGAAAGGAATAATAAATCGCAACTTAAGCCTTGCACGAGTAAGCACAGCCAATGGATAATCCTCAGAGAGCAATGGCTGAGTTTCGAATGCAGGATTTCCCGACCATTGCCCCCTGGATTTAATGGGGCGCAATAACACTGAAAAGTGTTCACTGGTTTTGAGGCGATACTGGTCCATTACCTCTGAGTTGCCAAAGAAATCAAGTGCTGCTTCCACAGAGGGCCAAACCGTAAGAAGACCCCACTGATTAAAATTGGGAATGGAACTATAACCCAGCCCGGCACCCGTACCCAGCACTTTAAAAAACTGCAGGCCAGGATAAACTCTCAACCTGGGTGGCAACACCGCCATTTGACGCATGGCCCAAAAACGGTCCAATCCACGGAACTGGAAAAGGCTCATTAAAGCAACCTGCCCAACGGGAAACACCTCGCTCAAAAATTTTCTTATCGTTTAAAACTAAATAAAAACTCAATTAAAACGCTAAGAAATCTTATTTGTTTAAAGAAAAAATTAATTGGTGGAAATATTTACGCCCACAGGTTGTCGGGATAGGCACCCGAATCAACCATAGCACGTATGGATTCCATCACCTTCTCTTTGTCTTCGCGGTAGGTAACCCCAAACCAGGATGCGTCGCAGGGCAGTACCCTAACTTTCACCTTTCCTTTGCTTACCAGCTCGTCTACCACTTTTGGAATAAAGAACTCTGCCTTAAGGTCATTTGCATTCACCTTCATGAAAAACAGCAGCTTTTCTTCCAGTTGGGCAAACAGGTCAGTTCCAAAACCCCAGAAATTCATAGAAACAATTTCATCGGAGTTAAGGGTCGTAAGCTTTTCGTTTTCTTCGCTCACAATGCGGCCATCTTCTAAACGGCGAATGGCATTGTGTTCTTTCACCTTCTCCAGAAAGCCATTATCGCCAACTTTGCAGATGCCGCGTGCAACCTGCCCATGCTCCGAAAGGGTATTCACCAGGAAGTATCCCGCCATGGCGTAAAGACCCTGGCTCTTGGAAATACTGTTTTTCAGATACCGGGCCATGGTTTCATAGGCGCTGTATCCATAAAAGTCGTCGGCATTAATAACGGCAAACGGCTCATTGATATGGTGGCGGGCCACCCAAATAGCGTGGCCGGTGCCCCAGGGTTTTTCACGCTCAGGCGAATAATGGATCTCCATAGGCAAATTGTCCATTTCCTGAAAGGCGAGTTCTACCTGTATTTTGTCTTTTAAGCGGTCAACAAATACTTCACGGAATTCCTGCTCAAAACTGTGGCGGATAACAAAAACAACTTTATTAAAACCAGCTTTCATTGCGTCGTATACCGAATAATCCATAATCGTTTCGCCCGATGGTCCAACCCTGTCGAGTTGTTTCATTCCACCGTAGCGGCTGCCTTTTCCGGCAGCAAGTACCAATAGTGTTAAGTTCATTCTAAAATCTTCCTTTTTAAAAAATGCTTACAATTTCAAGGTGCAAAATTAACAAGCTTCAGCAAAATAACTTACTTTTAAATATTAATTATAAAGCCTGCCTTATGAAATACCTGAACCTGCTTGCTTTCGCTTTCATGATTACCATGAACTACCTTGCCAATGCGCTGCCTTTGGGTGGAAAAACAACCGGCCAGCTTTCTGATCAATATCCAAACCTGTTTACTCCTGCCGGCATTACATTCTCTATCTGGGGCATCATTTACCTGCTTATCCTGGTTTTTATTATTGTTCAGCTTAAGGCAGACAGTCAGAAACTTGTTTCTTCCATCGGTTGGGCTTTTATTATCAGCGCCTTGCTCAACGGGTTATGGATCGTTGCCTGGCATTATGAACGCACGGGATTATCAGTACTCATAATGCTGGGTTTGCTTGCCAGCCTGATTTACATTAACCAGCAATTGTCGGGCATGCCTTTCAGCATTACCAAACTGACCTTTGGCATTTACCTGGGCTGGATTTGCATTGCCACCATTGCCAATGTTACCACCCTGCTGGTAAGCATTAACTGGGGCGGATTTGGGATAAGCGCTGAAGTATGGACCATTCTGCTGATTGCAGTGGGTGCCGCAGTTACCATTATCACAATGTACCGGCTGCATAACTCCTATCTGGCCCTGGCAGTAATTTGGGCTTTCGCCGGCATCATCATAAAGCGGCAGGCCGATTATCAAAGCATTGTAATTGCTGCAGTCGCTGGAATACTGCTCGTTGCACTTTTTGCCGTGCTGATGTTTTTTAGAAAAACTGCTTAAAATGGTTTTGCTGAAAACAAAAATGAAATCATTTCTTTTCATTTTTCTGCTTAACTGCTTGCTTGTCTTTTTTGCCTGCAATGAAAAAGAGACTGCAGATTACCGCGACAAATTTCTCGGCCAATGGAATTTTGAAGTAGTGGTATATTCTTTTACTGCAGGCAACCCACCCGAAACCACTTCTGAAACAAGAAACCACACTGGCTTAATTAGCTATGGACCTGCTGAAAACGAAATTGCCATCCAATACTTGCCAAACAATTCCATAATATTAGTGGTAAGCGATGATGGGCAACTTAATAATTTTCCTACCTTTTATTGCCATGGTTCCTTCTCCGCTGCCGACAGCCTGCAACTTTACCTTCGCTGGGGCGGATTAAACACCTGGTTTTCACACGCCATTGAGGGGTTCAAAAAGTAACCTTCGCTGTAGGTTATATTGCTTTATTCTTTCCTGTTTTAAAAATTGACAACTCAATTATCATGGTTTGAATGCACCTTTTTGCATATGTTATTAGAATTCATTAAATATAAATTTTTTGACGACAGAGGATATGTTTTTCTCTATTGTCATTCATTTTTTCCTGCTATAATTTGGATTTAATTATATTTTATAATAAATTGCACTGCAAGTCCTACCAATTTACCCTAATCCAACTTAAATCCAAACATCATGAAAAAGTTTACCATTTCTTTTTTCATTGCACTCCTGGTTATTGGATTCAGTGCAAGTGCAACGGTGCATACCGTCAGCAACAACCAAAACAGCCCCGGGCAGTTTACCAGCCTGCAGGCAGCCATCGATGCCGCCAGCCCTGGCGACACCATCTATGTCAGCGGCTCGCCAACAAGTTATGGCAGTATTGACTTGAACAAACAGCTCACCCTGATTGGGGCTGGTTACCATCCCAACAACCAATTCCAGTTCAAAACCCAGGTGAACTATATTTACCTTAAAATATTTACCGGCGCCCCAACAACCAACCCCAGCGGAAGTAAGATCATGGGCTTTGAGGTTACTAACACAATTTATTGCTGGGAAAACAACATAAATAATGTTACGGTTCAATTAAACAAAGCTAATTCTATAAATCTATACGGTAAAACTTGCGATGGTTGGATCATCAAAAACAACATCGTCCAATCTATTGAAGGAAGTACTGTAAACTCAACAAACATTTTAATTTATAACAACATAATAACATACTATATTAGATACTTTACAAACGCTTCAGTGCTTATCGCCAATAACATTTTTTCCCGAAACTCAGCCGCAACCAATATTTTTTCTTATGTTCAATATGCCACCGTGGCGAATAACATTGTATATGGAATGTCAACCGCAGGTTGTAACTATTGCACCTTCAATAACAACATCTCCTATGGTGGAAATCAGACCACCTTTGAGTACGATAACAATACAGGGCAAAATAACCTGGAGGGCGTCACACCCCAGTTTGTAAGTGCCGCTTCCTATGATTTTAGTTTTGACAATGATTACCACCTGGCTGCAGGATCCCCTGGTATTGGTGCCGGTACGGATGGTACCGATATAGGCATTTATGGCGGCATTTATGCCTTCCCAAGCGGCGGAGAGGTTCCCTACCAGACCAGCCCCGTTCCGCCCATTCCGCAGGTAGTCAATATGAACATTCTCAACTCTGTTCTACCTGAAGGCGGCACCCTACAGGTAGAGGTGGAAGGCAAAAGCCAGCTTTAATCTCATGACACTTAAAATGAAAATTGTCATGAAACTTTTAAAAACAGGGATCTTTTGTTTGCTGCTGCTGTTTGGGGTAAACAGCACAGCGCAAAACCTAACCCAGGCCGAATACTTTTTCGACATCGATCCCGGTGTGGGAAACGCAACGGCCCTGAGCATAACGACCGGAGGAGAGGTAAATGCCACATTCAGCATTACGACCCAGGGCTTGTCCCCGGGCTTTCACCACCTGTTCATCCGGTTCAGAAACGCTAACCATCAGTGGAGTCTTGCCGAAGGAAGGGTCATTTATATTATGGCCACCACAGAGCAAGAACCTGTACCACCCCTGGTCGAATCAGAGTATTTCTTCGACACTGACCCCGGTGTTGGGAATGCCAATCCTCTTTCCGTAACCCCCGGTGAGGATGTAGATATTGCCGCCAGCATCCCGACCACAGGACTCGATCCGGGTTTTCACACCCTTTTCATTCGTTTCAAAAACGATGAAGAGCAATGGGGTATTGCTGAAGGCCGCACCCTTTACATTAAGCCGCCTGAGGATCAGACGGAACCGCCTTACCTGTCTGACGCCGAGTATTTCTTTGACGAAGATCCGGGTATTGGCAACGGCACGGCCATTCCTTTTGACAAGAACAACCTGACACTGCTTGAATACTTGCCTATTGAAGGCCTGGAGCCAGGATTTCACAACGTGTTCTTCCGTTTTCAGGATAATCACGGCCATTGGAGCCTATATGAGGGCCGCACCTTTTATGTTTCCACTCCGGCTGAAATAGCCCCCCCGCCCCTGCTGACCGCCGCCGAATATTTCTTTGACGAGGATCCGGGAACGGGAGGCGGAACGCCAGTGGACTTTTCTGCAGCGGCCAACGTGACCCTGAATGAGAGCATCCCCTTGGGCAGTCTTCCGGTTGGGAGCCATTTGCTCTTTTTCCGTTTCCAGAATGCAGAAGGTATCTGGGGAATTGCGGAAGCCCGGGGATTTACCATTGGCAGCTGTGTATACCCGCAACCCGAATTCAGTTTTCAGAACGCTTGTGCAAATACAGAGGTAATCTTTACCGACCTCTCCGAAAGCGTGGAAAATGGCGCCACTTATGAATGGGATATCGGAAATGACGGCAGCGTAGACTATACCACCATGGGAAACATAACCCATACCTTTACCGAGGCCGGAACC
>JAHYJD010000212.1 GCA_019429365.1 Bacteroidales bacterium
TAAACAGGTAAAGCGCTTTGGTTTTCATTTTCAGTGAATTCCTTCATCATGGTAACATTGCAAACCTATAAAAAATAAACAAAGCACCGGATTTTCCTGTTAAAAAAATTTAGCGCCTGCTTGTTGGTAGTTTTTAGTTTAAAGGACAGGCTGTAACACTGAAGATCAGGATCCGAAACTACGGCGAACACCCACTCGAAAACCAGCCCTTGCGGCTATTCATTAACGAGGTGCAACGCACAGTGGCTTCCTTCAGCATTCCGGCCTTCGGGCAAACCGAAGAAAGCCTCACCTGGACCATACAAAACGAAGGCATTCAGCAGGGTCGCATTGAGATAGTGGATTATCCGGTAATCTTTGATGACCAGCTATTTTTCAGTTACGAAGTGGCTTCCGGTATCCCGGTACTCAGCATCGATGAGCAGGGGCAGGGAAATTTCCTCAGGGCCTTGTTCGGGCGCGACACCACCTTTTTTTATAATTCTATGCCGGCCTTCGCGGTCGATTTCAGTGCATTCCCGCGTTATAATTTGGTGGTGCTCAACGGGCTTAATGCCATTAGCCCCGGATTGGCAATGGAAGCCCAGCGCTATGTTGAGCAGGGCGGGCACCGGCTTGCGCATCGATGCCTCCATCTTCGTGCTGCGCTTCGACTTCGCATTTCCGCTTGCCTTGCCCTGGGACACAGGAAGCTTTTTCCAGCCCATCGAGCCATTTAAAAAAGACTGGCGCCGCCAAAACCTGATCTTCAATCTCGGTATTGGGTATCCGTTTTAGACAATAAACTTTTTAGGGTTTACGCCTCAGGTCTGTTTTGCGTTTAGCTTACCTAACCACCACAACATGCTGCTCGCTGTATTGCCCCTTCTGCGCATAAAGGATATAAAACCCGGGTTGGAAGCCACCAATATTAATAGTTTCAGGCAGTGTTGCCGAATTGTTCATCATGACAATACCCTGGCTGCTGGTCAAGCGAAGTATCCAGGGCGTATAGTCATTCATTTCGGCATCAGCTTCAGATATTGTAATGATGTGGCTGGCAGGATTTGGGTGAACCACCAGGCGCATTACTCCTCCGCAGAGGGAAACGTACTTCTGATTGGTACTCCACGAGCATCCATCTATGCCATAGCTGACCTCAACATAGCGGGGCGGGTAATTTCCGCTTATGTTAAAAGGCATTGATGTTGGCCCGTTCCCTAGTATTATGGGATATTCGCTCTCTTCGAACAGCGTCCATGAGTAGTTTGTCACATCAGGGTGCATGTTAATAAGCCGCATGGTGGTCCATTGCCCGGGTTCCAGGCAGTGCACCTGCAGTTCTTGTCCGTACTGCCACACGTATGGGCCGACTATGTTACCGGGAGGGGTGCCTACCCATACATGTTTTATCAGGCTTACGGTATCGCACGATCCGGATATAATGGCTTTTACCCAGCCCGGGCCATTAGCGGCAGGGCTGGCAGCCCGAACCTGGAA
>JAHYJD010000108.1 GCA_019429365.1 Bacteroidales bacterium
AAAGAGGTGCCGACAAGTTCTTTGTATCCATGCGGGTGTTTCCCCACACCATTGATGTGCTTAAGACGCGTGCCGAGCCTCTGGGAATTGAACTGGTAACCGGCTGCTCTGATGAAGTTGAATTTGACGACATGTTCTTTGGCGCATTGGTACAATATCCGAGTGAAAGAGGCAAGGTTAACAACTATGCTCCTTTCGTTAAAAAAGCGCAGGATTTCGGAGTGCGCATTGCCGTGGCAGCCGACCTGCTCAGCCTTACCCTGCTTACCCCTCCCGGTGAATGGGGTGCTGATGTGGTTGTTGGTTCATCGCAACGTTTTGGCGTGCCCATGGGTTATGGTGGCCCGCACGCAGGATTCTTCGCCACAAAAGATGAATTCAAGCGTCAGATCCCCGGAAGGATCATCGGGGTTTCAATAGATGTGAACAACAACTTTGCCCTTCGCATGGCGCTGCAAACCCGCGAGCAGCACATCAAACGCGAAAAGGCCACTTCAAACATCTGTACCGCCCAGGCCCTGCTGGCCACCATGGCCGGCATGTATGCCGCATACCACGGCCCCAAAGGCCTGAAGCAGATTGCACGCCACATAAATATCCTAACAGGTGTGCTGGCACAGGAAGTGGAAAAATACGGCTATAAGCAGCTCAACCCGTATTATTTCGACACCGTGCTCATTGAGTTGCCCGGAAACGTTACCGCCGACCAGGTGCTTAAGATTGCCCTTACCAAACAGATGAACTTCCGCAAGGTGGATGAAAAACTGATTGGCATCAGTCTGGATGAAACAACGGCCCTGACCGATGTGAACGACATGCTGGAAGTGTTTGCCACAGCCGCAGGAAAAGACTTCAAGGTATTTGTTTGCGACCCGGTTGAGTGTGAAAAGATCACTACCATTCCCCAAGAACTGACCCGTACCAGCAAGTACCTTACCCACCCTGTGTTCAACTCCTACCATTCGGAAACGGAGATGATGCGCTACATGAAAAAGCTCGAAAACCGCGACCTGGCGCTGAACCGCACCATGATTCCGCTGGGCTCGTGCACCATGAAACTTAACGCCGCCAGCGAGCTGTTTGCCCTGAGCTGGCCCGAGTTTGGTGGCATTCACCCCTTTGTTCCAACGGATCAGGCTGCCGGTTACCATGAACTGATTCGCCAGCTCGAAAAAGACCTGTGCGAAGTGACCGGCTTTGCCGGCATCAGCTTTATGCCCAACTCGGGTGCTTCGGGCGAGTATGCTGGCCTTATGGTGATCCGTGCTTTTCACGAAAGTCGTGGCGAAAGCCACCGCAATGTGGCACTGATTCCCTCCTCCGCCCACGGCACTAACCCTGCCAGCGCTGTTATGGCCGGTATGAAGGTAGTAGTGGTGAAGTGCGACGAGAACGGAAACATAGATGTAGATGACCTGAGGAAAAAAGCCGAAGAGCACAAAGAAGACCTTGCGGCTATTATGGTAACCTACCCCTCGACCCATGGCGTGTTCGAAGAAGAAATTCTCGAGATTACAAAGATCGTTCACGATAATGGCGGACAGGTATATATGGACGGTGCCAACATGAACGCCCAGGTTGGTTTGACCAACCCGCTGATTTGCGGTGCCGATGTGTGCCACCTGAACCTGCACAAGACTTTCGCCATTCCGCATGGCGGCGGCGGTCCCGGGGTTGGCCCAATTGGCGTTGCAGAGCATCTGCTTCCCTTCCTGCCCACCCACACCCAGGTGAAAACTGGAGGTAAAGATGGCATTCCGGCAGTGGCAGCCGCACCATTTGGCAGCGCCCTGATCCTGACCATTTCTTATGGATACATTAAATTGCTTGGCGGACAAGGCCTGACCGATGCTACACGCATTGCCATTCTTAGCGCAAACTACCTGAAGGCTGCCCTGCAAGATCATTACCCGGTACTTTACACCGCCAAAAACGGTACGGTTGCGCACGAAATGATCCTTGACTGTAACCCCTTTAAACGCAATGTGGATATTGATGCCATCGATATCGCCAAGCGCCTGATGGACTATGGTTTCCACGCGCCTACGGTGGCTTTCCCGGTGCCCGGCACCCTGATGGTGGAACCCACTGAGAGCGAGCCCCTGGCTGAACTGAACCGCTTTGTGGATGCCATGATCGCCATTCGCGAAGAGATCCGCGAAATCGAGGATGGCAAAGCCGAAAAGGACAACAATGTGATCAAGAACTCGCCCCACACCGCAGTTATGGTAACGGCAAGCGAGTGGAAGTTCCCCTACAGCCGCGAAAAGGCAGCTTTCCCGCTTCCCTGGCTGGCCGAGATGAAGTACTTCACCCCGGTGGCACGCATCGATAATGCCTACGGCGACCGTAATCTGGTTTGTACCTGCGAGCCTATCGAAAGCTATATGCAGGATTAAATTCCAACTGCTTAATATAAAACCGCCCCCGGATTGAATCTCGGGGGCGGTTTTTTTTTACAAAAAAGGCCACCATTGCTGGCAGCCTTTTCTTGTAATCCGGTATGAATTCTAATGCTTCAGATCGTTGTGCTTTGAGTAAAGAAAACGTTTGATCTTCTGCGTGGGTGTTTTTTCGAAGGGAACGGGTTGTTCTTCCACATTAGTAATGCGCGAGAAGCGGTTCATGGTGGCATTCACCCTGTCACGGATTTCCTTCAGCTTTTCATCCACAACCTTATTCATCTCTACTTTGAATTCCTGGGCTGAGTCCTTAAACCCCTGGTAACGCTTTTCAAGTTCATCGTAGTTGAGGTGAACCTTGGCCACCAGGTTGCCCTTCATTTCATACACCAGGGATTCGAGCACCAGGTCTTCCCCGTTTATCAAAGCCTCAATCTCTTCGGGATAAATATTTTCACCGGAAGGGCCAAGGATCATGTTCTTCAGACGGCCTTTGATATACAAGTAGCCATCCTTGTCGAGTACCCCAAGGTCGCCGGTTTTGAACCAGCCGTCCTGGGTAAATACTTCTGCAGTCTGTGCAGGGTCTTTGTAGTAGCCCATCATAACATTGGGTCCTTTTGCCACGATCTCGCCTTCGCCGTGCTGGTCGGAGTTAATGATCTTAATCTCCTGGTTGGGAAGATTAAAACCCGTACTGCGAAACTTTGTAAGGGAAGGCGCACAGCCTGCCAGCAAGGGGGCGGTTTCAGTAAGCCCGTAGCCAATGGCATAGGGGAAGCCTGCATCGCGCAAAAACTGCTCGGTGTCGGCCGAAAGCTTGGCGCCACCAATGCCAAAAAAGTGCAAGTGTCCGCCAAATGCCTGGTAAATCTTTTTACCAGCCAGTTTATGAAACATGCGGCGCATAAAGCGAAGCTTCATCATGCTGCGCATCATTTTGCTCTTGTGAAGTTTGGGTTTCACCTGCAGGTTGTAAATTTTTTCCATGATAAGCGGCACGGTGAGCATCATGGTAGGTTTTACCAGTTTCATGGCAGGTAAAAGCACCGAGGCCGTTGGTGGCTTATCGAGATAATACACTGTTGCACCACCCAAAAAGGGAATAATGAAGCCAATGGTGCACTCGTAAGTATGAGGTAGCGGCAAAACGGAGAGCAAACGGTCGGTGGTGTCAACATTCTGAATTCCAAGGGTGTTAATGGCATTGGAAATCAGGTTGCGGTGACTCAGCATCACCCCTTTGGGATTGCCGGTAGTTCCTGAAGTATAAAGTATTGCGGCAAGGTCCTCTTCAGAAGGTTTCGCAAATTCAGTGGTTTCCACAACAGCCTTGAGTTTTCCCAGTCGCTCGATGCGCTTTTCAGCTTTGAGCAGATTCAGGTCGATGGGGCTCATGTCGTCGAGCAGCAGGCCAAAGGTAATGGCCGAAGGAAGTTCGGCATTGATTTTTGCAGTGAGCTTCTCAGAAACCAAAATAGCTTTGGATTCGCTATGTGCAAGAATTTTGTTTAATTCAACTTCGCTGAAATCAACCAAGATAGGCACCACAACGGCACCCATACCGGTAATGGCCAGGTAGGCCACACCCCAGTGGGGCATGTTCTGGCTTAGCAAGGCTACACGGTCGCCTTTCTTAATCCCATTCTCCGAAAGCCATGCCATGAGCTGACGGGCTAAAACGCCTACCTCGGCATAAGTCAGGGCCTTGCCCCCAACAAATGATAAAGCCGGGCGCTCAGAGAATTGTGCTACGCTATTGTCGAGCATTTCGCGCAGGCTTGTTGCTTGTTTTTTGTTCATGCGATCAATGATTTATACTACAAAGTTAATCAAAATAAATGCCCGTTTAACTACTTATTTATTGCACATAGTTATAATTCTATTTTATATACAAAAAATCAGATTGGAGCAATTCATTTATATTACAAAAACCCAAATACTCAAATTGTTTTTAATCTAAACAAAAACAAAGGTGGTAATGGGTTTCAGCTATAATGGTCTTCAAAAAAAAGCCCTAATTGCAAACTGCTTTTTTGGAAGAAAAAAAGAAAAGCGCAGACGTTTCGGAAAACGACCTGCGCTTTTTAACATTAATTATTAAATTTTATGACCTTGATATTTTATAACAAGCTGTAAGACACTGCAACCCCAACGGTAACCACCGATGCCATAACCATAAGCTTGATCAGGATATTGAGGCTGGGGCCGGAAGTATCTTTAAAGGGATCGCCAACAGTATCGCCAATCACAGCAGCTTTATGGCAGTCAGAACCCTTTCCGCCATGGTTGCCCTCTTCAATATATTTTTTGGCATTGTCCCATGCGCCACCAGCATTGGCCATAAAAATGGCCAGTGCAAAGCCTGATGTAATGGTACCGATCAGCAGCCCGGTAACGCCAGCCACACCAAATATCAACCCCACAATCACTGGTATGAGCAGAGCCACAAATGAGGGGAGCATCATTTCGCGCTGGGCGCCTTTGGTCGAAATGGCCACGCAACGGGCATAATCAGGCTCTGCAGTTCCTTCAAGGATTCCGGGAATGGTTTTAAACTGCCTGCGTACCTCGTCCACCATTTTCTGGGCGGCACGTCCCACGGCATTCATGGTCATTCCACTGAAAAGGAATACGCTCATCACGCCAAGAAAAACACCCACCAGCACCTTTGGATTCATCAGGTGGATTTCGTAGTGATAAATAAAGTCAATGAAGTTGGCATACTGCGCTTCCACGGCGCCATCCTTGCCATGAATAAGGAATTCGGGCATATCAAGAAACTTCACAAACATCATCTTAACCTCCTCGAAATAGGCGGCCAGCAATGCCAGTGCGGTGAGGGCAGCCGAACCAATGGCAAAGCCCTTTCCGGTGGCAGCAGTAGTGTTGCCCAGTGAGTCGAGCGCATCGGTACGCTTACGAACTTCGGCTCCCAGCTTGGCCATTTCAGCATTACCACCGGCATTGTCGGCAATCGGGCCATAGGCATCGGTTGCCAGGGTAATACCGAGAGTCGAGAGCATTCCTACGGCAGCAATACCAATTCCATAAAGGCCCAGGTTCAGATTGGCTACATCAAAGGTAAAACCTGAAGCAAAAAGGTAAGAAAGGGTAATGGCCACAACGATAATCCCCAGGGGAATGGCCGCAGAGATCAGGCCTGTGCCAATGCCAGCAATAATAATGGTTGCCGGGCCTGTTTCGCTTGCTTTCGCAATTCTCCTGGTGGGCGCGTATGCTGAAGCGGTGAAATACTCCGTTGACTGCCCAATGGCAATACCGGCAAGCAAACCCACCACAATGGAACCCCAAAGGCCCCAGAAGTTTTCAAATCCCAGGAAGTACAAAACGCCAAGGGAGAAAACAATGATCAGTGCTGCGCTGGTATTTACGCCCAGGCCCAGCGACTTAAGCAGTTCCTTCTGGGTAGCACCTTCGCGTGTTCTCACCATAAACACCCCGGCAATAGAAAGCAGGGTGCCGATAGCGGCAATCAGCATGGGAGCCATCACGGCATTAAACTGCATTTCGGAGCCATAACCTACAAAGGCAGCGGCACCCAGCAGTGCGGTGGCCAGTATTGACCCGGCAAAGGACTCGAACAAGTCGGCACCCATACCAGCCACATCGCCCACGTTGTCGCCCACGTTGTCGGCAATGGTAGCGGGGTTGCGCGGGTCGTCTTCAGGTATTCCAGCTTCTACTTTTCCTACCAGGTCGGCGCCCACGTCGGCAGCTTTGGTATAAATTCCACCGCCCACACGTGCAAAAAGCGCCTGGGTAGAAGCACCCATGCCGAAAGTAAGCATAGTAGCCGTAATGGTGAGCAGTTTAAAACCAAACTCAGCCTCGGGAATGGCCAGATTAAGAATTACAAACCAAATGGAGATGTCGAGCAACACCAGGCCAACCACCACCAGGCCCATAACGGCACCGCTGCGAAAAGCCAGACGCAATCCGCCATTGAGCGATTCGCGGCAGGCGTTCGCTACCCTTGAGGAAGCAAATGTGGCCGCTCGCATTCCAAAGAAACCTGCCAGACCGCTAAAGGCACCGCCTGACAAAAAGGCAAACGGCACCCACTTATTCTGAATGCCCAGGCCAAATGCCATCACACTAAATATGGCCGTTAAAATCAAAAAAACCAGCAAAACAACTTTGTACTGCTGGCGCAGATATGCCCCTGCTCCGTCTCTGACGTGCTTGGCAATTTTTTTCATCATATCTGTTCCTTCATCGTAGCCAAGCATTTGTTTGAAAAAATAATAAGCAAACAACAAGGCCGTAACAGAACTGATGGGTACTAACCAAAAAATTACAGGCATTTTTTCCTCCTTTTAGTGATTGATTTGTTTGTTGAGTAAGTTAGTTGAAGATGGGCTCAAAAATAAAAAATATTTAACAAAATCGAATTGGTATTTAATTTTAATCTGATTTTTTATTAACAAATCTAAATAAACGCTCTGACACCTGCAAACAAGCATACCTTAAAGGTAAAGTGCCAATAATTCCGGAAATTGTCATAAAATTAAGCTAATTTTGTTATACACGATTTTGCTGGTTTTGGCTAAGCCGCTTCAATTTTTTTGAACTTAAGCAGAAATATGAAGAAAATTCAACTGGAAATACTGGGGATATCCTACAGCCAGGCCCAGGCTGGTGCTTATGCCCTTATTTTAGGCGAAACTGGAGAAAAGCGCAGACTTCCTATCATAATTGGCAGCTTCGAGGCTCAGGCCATTGCTATTGAGCTCGAAAAGATGAAGCCCACCCGGCCTCTTACGCACGACCTTTTCCGCAGCTTTGCCCAGACTTTCAATATTCTTATCAACGAGGTTATCATTTACAAATTCAGCGAGGGCATATTTTTCTCCAAACTCATTTGCTTTGATGGTACAAAAGAAGTTGAGATTGACTCGCGTACTTCTGATGCCGTGGCCCTGGCCGTTCGCTTCAAATGCCCCATTTATACTTACGAGTCCATTCTGAAAGAAGCGGGCATGGTGCTGCAGGAAGAAAAAGAAGACAAACCTATGGAGCAAGTTCCGGTAGAAAAGGAAGTGGACGAGAGTGAATACTCAAACCTTTCGGTAAGCGAGCTCGAGACCATGCTCATGGCTGCCATCGATGAGGAAGCCTACGAAAGGGCTTCAAAGATCAGAGACGAGATAAACCGGCGAAAGTCTAAAAAATAATTGGCTCGCCCCAGAAAAAGCCGGTTAAAATTTTCAAAGCTTCGAAAAATTTTTAATAGGTTTGCATCCTGTCCGAAGGGGCAGGTTTTTTTTTAACCTATCTATTCAAAACATACCTAGCATGAAGAAGTCCCTGAGTTTTTTGCTGGCTTTGCCTTTGTTTTTCCTGTTTTTCAGCCTCAATGCGGCCCAGGCCCAAACGGCACCTCAGCAGGCCGTGGAGCAAGCCCTGGAAGTGGAGTTGGAAGTGCCTTCAGAGGAAAACGCGCAAGACTCCCTGGCAGAAACTGGTGAGCCCATTTCGGCCGAAACAGAGCAAGTTGACCCATTGGCTGATATCGGGGACCCAGAGGCCATTTTCGAGCAGGGCTTTACCCTGTACAATTTATTCAGGGGATTGATTGGCATGGTTTCGCTGATTTTCATTGCATGGATATTCAGCACCAATCGACGGGCGGTCAACTGGAAAGTGGTGGGCATCGGCCTTGCCATTCAGGCCCTATTGGCCTTCAGCATTTTGCAGGTGCCACCGGTGCAGTTTTTCTTCGAATTTGTAGGCCAAATGTTCGTTAAGATCCTTGACTTTACCAGGGCAGGAACAGAATTCCTTTTTGCCGGATTTCTCGATACCTCCACCTATGGCTTCATTTTCGCCTTCCAGGTGCTGCCAACCATAATATTCTTCTCGGCCTTGACTAGTTTGTTGTTTTACCTGGGAATTATCCAGAAAATCGTTTACGCCCTCGCCTGGCTTATGACTAAGGCTATGCAGCTTTCAGGAGCTGAAAGCCTTTCGGTGGCCGGTAATATATTTCTTGGGCAAACTGAATCGCCACTTATGATCAAGGCCTACCTCGAAAAAATGAACAAGTCGGAAATACTCCTGGTAATGACCGGTGGCATGGCCACCATGGCAGGTGGAGTGCTCGCTGCCTACATCAGTTTCCTGGGCGGTGATGACCCCGTTCAGCGCCTCATTTTTGCCAAGCACCTGCTGGCAGCTTCCATTATGGCTGCACCAGGCGCTGTGGTCATTTCCAAAATATTGGTGCCTCAAACCGAAGCCATCGACAAGACCATGGAAATCAGTAAGGACAAAATTGGAAGCAACATACTCGACTCTATTTCAAATGGAACCACCGAAGGCCTCAAACTGGCAGCCAACGTGGCTGCCATGCTGCTCGTGTTTATTGCTTTCATTGCTATGTTTAATTTCATTGCCGGAAAGATTGGCGACTGGACCAGCCTGAACGCTTCCGTGGCCAGCCTGACCGATGGACAATACACCAGGCTTTCATTGCAATTTATTCTTGGATATGCTTTCTCACCCCTCATGTGGCTGATTGGGATCAGCCTGCCCGACATTACCCTTGCCGGACGCCTGCTTGGAGAGAAGGTGATCATGACCGAATTTATTGGTTACGTGAGCCTTGCTGAACTAAAAACGGCCGGTGCTTTTGCCGATCCCAAATCCATCATAATGTCAACCTACCTTTTGTGCGGCTTTGCCAATTTTGCAAGTATTGGCATTCAGATAGGCGGTATTGGCTCGCTGGCGCCCAACCAGCGGGTGCTGCTTTCGCGCTTTGGCATGCGGGCCCTGCTGGGAGGAACCCTGGCAGCCCTGATGAGCGCCACCATGGTTGGCGTTGTGATAGGATAGGAAATAAAAGCCCTTATTACAACAGGTCGATTAAGAATTTTGTCTTTTGAGGCCGCCTCAAAAAAATGAGGCGGCCTTTTTATCCCCCCTGCCCTGTATTTTAAAATAACGGGTACCCCCCTGGTTTTCCGGGGTTAAGGCAGCAAGAAAACCTTCACAGATACTCCCTGCTCCTGCAAACCCCTGCAAAAGGCAGATGATGTCCTGCATCCTTTCA
>JAHYJD010000213.1 GCA_019429365.1 Bacteroidales bacterium
CCGTCGGGTTTCAACGCATTGCCGAATTAAGCGGTAATAAAAAATACGCCAAAGCAGGTGAATTTTTCTGGGAAACGGTTACCCAAAACCGTAGTCTGGCATTTGGCGGCAACAGCCGGCGAGAACATTTTCCGGCCGCATCGGCCTGCAGCGATTATGTGGTGGATGTGGAAGGACCGGAATCGTGCAATACCAACAACATGCTTAAACTGACCGAAGGTTTGTTCCGGGTCAATCCTCAGGCCAGGTATGCCGACTTTTACGAGCGGGCGCTTTTTAACCACATCTTGTCAACCCAGCATCCTGAACACGGCGGGTATGTTTATTTTACGCCGGCGCGACCACAACACTACCGGGTTTATTCCGCGCCCAATCAGGGCATGTGGTGCTGTGTGGGCACGGGAATGGAAAACCACGGAAAGTACAACGAATTTATTTACACCCATCAGGATAATTTCCTCTATTTGAATCTGTTCATTGCATCGGAGTTGAACTGGCAGGAAAAGGGAATTCGGCTTAAACAGGAAACCGGGTTTCCGTTTGAAGAGAAAACAAGGCTGATAATAACCGGAGGTTCCGGGCAATTTGAACTCAAAGTGCGATACCCGGGCTGGGTGGCTGACGGAGCGTTTCAGGTAAAAATAAATGGCGAAATGTGGTCGGTTTCTGCCTCTCCTTCATCGTATGTGGGTATCGACCGTTTATGGCAAAAAGGCGATGTAGTGGAAATTCAATTTCCGATGCAGCACAGGCTGGAACAACTGCCCAATGTGCCCAATTTCTATGCGTTTGTGCACGGGCCCATTTTGCTTGCAGCCAATGCCGGCACCCACGATTTGGCCGGACTGGTTGCCGACAATAGCCGCTGGGGACATATTGCACATGGGGAACGGCTTCCGGTTGACGATGCACCTGTTATTGTGGCAGATGACATTTCTGAAATTACAAATTATATGGAACCGGTTCAGAACAGTGCATTGACCTGGAAACTTTCGGAGTTAAAAATGGTGAATGCTGAAGAAATCGTGCTGGAACCTTTCTTCCGGATTCATGATGCCAGGTACAGCATGTACTGGATGGTTCTGACAAATTCGGGTTACCAGGCACATCTCGATTCCATTGCGCTGGTTGAAAAAGAGATGCTGGATCTGCAGAAACGAACCATCGATTTTGTGGCGCCCGGAGAACAACAACCCGAAGCCGACCATGCTATGGAAGCTGAAAATTCAGGTTCGGGAAATAACTGGGATGAGTTTTACAGAGAAGCCCGCAACGGAGGTTTTTTCAGTTACCGGCTGGCCACCGGCAGAGAAAAAAATCTGGAACTGAAGGTGCGTTACTGGGGGTTTGAATGGGGCAGCCGAAAGTTTGACATTTTTATCGATAACGATAAACTGGTAACCGAAGACAATACCGGCCGGTGGAACCAATCGGCTTTTCAGGATGTGG
>JAHYJD010000109.1 GCA_019429365.1 Bacteroidales bacterium
GGCCCATGCCATCTACTACCCAGCCCGGAGGTAGCGCTCCGGCGGCATAATCAAAGGTTTCGTACATAAGTACACCCTCCCCGCCCAGCAGGGCAATATTGGAGTTGGCGCTTCCGCCCTCACCAAGATCGTTGCTGGCAGTTACGGCATAATAATAGTTGCCGATGCCGGGAACGGTGTTATCGAGGTATTCCGTGGCCGTAATTCCGGTTGCCACTTCCACATCTCCTGGCATGCGAACCACTTTATAGTTCAATCCGGCGGGATTCAGGTAGCCACCGTTCAGACCGGCAACGGGAGCAGTCCATGTTACGTGGCCATTGTTGCCCTGGGCTACGAGGGTTACATCGCCGGGAGCTGCAGGCAAATCTTCGCCCACATATACTGAAACGCCTGCTGCCGGGCCATCGCCCAAGGCATTCTCAGCCGTCACGGTATAGTTATACACCCCGTCAGCAGTCATGGTGTTGTCGGTATATGCCAGTGCGGCACCAGGCGCAGGGCTGGATATGGTATGAATCAAAACACCCTCGCGGTGAATTTTTATGGCCGTGATTTCTGTCAGCGGACTCCCATCAAAAGTGGTTGTTGGGTTGGTCCACTCCAGTTCAACGGTCAATGCACCCATTGCTCCTGCAGTAGCAGTGAGCCCTGTGGGGGCAGCAGGAGCCATGGGATCGGCCTGGTTGTTGTACAACCATACTATGGCGTTATGGAACATCAAAAATCCATCGCCCCCAATACCTGGCTGCATAACCGAACCAGTCGTCATTACCGGGTCGGCATTGAAAGCCACGATATTATCGTAAACAGCTACAAGGGGGTCAGCCTCCGCATTGCCCCACTTGGCAATCAGGGTGGCATCAGCCCTTGCCTGGACATTCTGCACGAAATAAGTAGTACTCACCTGCGAAACACCCGACATAATAGGATGGCTTGGTATCAGCACTTCACCAAGGTTAAATGTGGCTGTTGGCCGGTCAAGCGTTGATTTGATAAAAGGCGACATGTTGCCTGTGATATAAAGACCACTTCCCAGGCCCCATTCGTCGTAGCTGTTCACAAACTGGCTCTCTACCAGGTAACCACCCTGGGTGATAAAATCGCCAAGCTTATTGCTCCATTCCACGGCAGTTGTACCCGTTTCGGTCTGCCAAGTGCTCACGTTGAAAGTCCACACCACATCATAGCCGAGCATTTCTTCAACGGTGAGGGCTCCAAGAGCGGAAGTGGCCGTGTAGGTTATTCCGCCAAAAGTCTGCATGGTGGGCAAAACGTGCGTATTAAAATCGGCAGCATTGGGACTGGCCACCAGCACGGAAATGTTTTTTCCGTCGCGGGCCTTCAAAGCCCCTGACTTATTAACAGAAATGGGAATCTGCATAACAGGGCTGACAAGGCTTGCTTTTTGAGCGGGATTCAGCCTGACGGAATTTTCCACATTGGGCCTCTCATTCTCCAGCATAATCTTTTGATCCTCTGTCAGGTCGCCAGGACCCTGTGAGAATGCCAGAAACCCGCAAAAAATCACCATTAAAAACAAAGTAATTCTCTTCATAAGGATTCGTTTTTGGTTAGAATTTTTTTTAAAAATCATTTTTTTCTTAACAAATTGGTAGTCATAAGCCTCCTGCTTTCGTTTAACCATAAATTTTTACCAGAATCTCCGGTTTTTCAAAGGTTAAAGAAACAAAAAAAAACTTAAGTATCTAAACTTTTTAAAATTTTTCTTGGTTTTTCGGTCAAAAGTGCTATTAAATCAATTATTCGAAAGCCCAAAATTTTTTATAGATTTTTTTGTGCTACATTTGTATGAGCTATCTGCCTAAGCAAAGAACTTATATGGAAAAATTCTCATATTTAGGGAGTTCGGAGGTTTCAGGAATAGAAGAATTATATAAAAAATATGCCTCCGACCCCAACTCAGTAGACCCCTCCTGGCGACAGTTTTTCGAAGGCTTTGAGTTTGCGCAGGTCCATTTCCCACAAGATGCTAGCCTGGGCGAGCGTGAAACCGTTTTGTTCAGAAACGAATTCAACGTGATTGACCTGATCAACGGCTACCGGGAACGCGGTCACCTTTTTACCCAAACCAACCCGGTGCGCACCCGCCGCAAGTACAGCCCCACCCTCGATCCTGAAAACTTCGGCCTGAGCAGCAACGACTTGAAAACCACCTTCCAGGCCGGTAACGAGATCGGTATTGGACCGGCCACCCTGGAGCGCATCATTGCCAACCTGCAGCAAACCTATTGCCAGAGCATCGGGGTCGAATACATGTACATTCGCTCCCCCGAGATCGTAGAATGGTTGCGCAACCGTATGGAGAGCAGCCGTAACACCCCGGGTTTCGGCGCTGACAAGAAATTCCGTATCCTCGAGAAGCTGACCGAGGCCGTGGGCTTTGAACAGTTTCTGCGCAGGCGTTTCCCCGGGCAAAAACGTTTCTCGCTCGAAGGCTGCGAAACCCTGATCCCGGCCCTGGATGCCGTGATAGAAAAGGGTGCAGAAAAAGGGGTCACAGAGGTGGTGCTGGGCATGGCCCACCGCGGCCGCCTCAACGTGCTGGGCAACATACTGAAAAAACCTTATTACAAAATATTCAGTGAGTTTGAAGGAAAAGAATATGATGAAGAAACCCTGTTGGGCGACGTGAAATACCACCTGGGCTGCACCCTCGAAACAACTACGCAAAAAGGGCATGCCGTAAACCTGAGCATTGCACCCAACCCCAGCCACCTGGAAGCCGTAAGCCCCGTGGCAGAGGGGCTGGCGCGTGCCAAGGCCGACAAAAAACACGTAGGCGACCATTGCAAACTGGTGCCCATACTCATTCATGGCGACGCCTCCATTGCCGGGCAGGGCATTGTGTATGAAGTGCTGCAAATGTCGCAGTTGCCGGCCTATAAAACCGGGGGTACCATTCACCTGGTTATCAACAATCAGTTGGGGTTCACTACAAACTACCTCGATGCTCGTTCGAGCACCTATTGCACCGACGTAGCCAAAACAATACAGTCGCCCATTTTCCATGTAAATGGCGACGATGTGGAAGCCGTGGTTTATACCATCGAGCTGGCTATGGAATTCAGGCAACGCTTTCAGCGCGATGTCTTTATTGACCTGCTGAGCTACCGCAAACACGGCCACAACGAAGGCGATGAGCCCCGCTTTACCCAGCCCATTCTTTACAAAATTATTGAAAAGCACCCCGACCCTGCCACCATTTATATTGATAAGCTGCTGAAGGAAAACTCTCTCGACAAAGGCCGCGCCGAAGTTTTGCGCAAAGCTTTTGACGATATGCTGGAAGGGGAGTTGGAAAAGGCCCGCAAAATCGAAAAGGGCCACATAGACCCCTTCCTCGAAAATACCTGGCTGGGCTTTAACCGGGCCAGCAAGGAGGACATGGAGAAGGTAACGGAAACTGCTGTCGACAAAAAGACTTTAAAAATCCTAGGCGAAAAAGTTACTCAGTTGCCACCTGACAAGCCTTTCTTCCGTAAAACGCGCCGCCTTATGGAGGAGCGCCAGCAAATGGTAGCCAACGGCGGCGGCCTCGACTGGGCCATGGGCGAAACCCTGGCCTATGCCAGCCTGCTCAATGAGGGCGTGCACATTCGCTTTACCGGGCAGGACGTGGAACGCGGCACCTTCAGCCACCGCCATGCTGTTATAAAATTGGAAGACTCGGAAGAAGAATACGTTCCCCTCAACAACCTTGGCGAGGGCCAGGCTCCTTTCGAAATCTACAACTCCCTGCTCTCCGAATACGGCGTCCTGGGCTTCGAATATGGCTATGCCATGGCCAGCCCGGGCAGCCTGGTCATTTGGGAAGCACAGTTTGGCGACTTCAACAACGGGGCACAAATCATTATCGATCAGTTTATTACCAGCGCCGAAGAAAAGTGGAAGGTAATGAACGGCCTGGTGATGTATCTGCCCCATGGCTTTGAAGGGCAGGGACCTGAGCATTCGAGCGCCCGCATGGAGCGTTTCCTTGCCTCTTGTGCCGAAAGCAACATTCAGGTGGCCAACTGCAGCACCCCTGCCAGCCTCTTCCACCTGCTGCGCAGGCAAATGAGGCGGCCTTTCCGCAAGCCACTGGTGGTGTTTACCCCAAAGAGCCTGCTGCGCCACCCACAGTGCACCTCTGCCCTCGAAGAACTAAGCCAGGGCCATTTTATGGAGGTGATCGACGACAAACAAGCCATACCCGAGAATATCGACCGCGTGCTGGTTTGCAGCGGAAAAATTTATTATGAGCTGCTCGAAGAAAAAAACAGCAAAGGTTTCGACCATACGGCCATTTTAAGGCTCGAGCAGCTTTATCCCCTGCCACAGAAACAGCTTAAAGCCATGCTCGAAAAATACAGCGGGGCCAAGCGCATCATCTGGGTACAGGAAGAGCCCCAGAATATGGGCGCCTGGCCTTTCCTGGCCCTGAACCTGGAAGACATACCCATGAGCGTGATTGCGCGGCCGCCCAGTGCCAGCCCGGCCAGCGGCTCCAGCAAGTTCCACGCCATGCAACAGAAAAAAATTGTGGAAAAGGCTTTTGAAGAGTGCAACTGCAAGAACGTTTGCCGCGAATGCCGGCAGCTTTGTATCAGCGAATTAGTGGAAACTGCATAAACCCGGAAAAAACATGCTTATCGATATCAGAGTGCCCTCGGCGGGCGAGTCTATAACACAGGTAGAGCTGGCCCGCTGGCTGGTTGAAGACGGCACTTACGTGGAAAAAGATCAGGAAATTGCCGAAATCGATTCTGACAAGGCCACCCTGACCATCAACGCTGAGCAGGCAGGAAAGCTCAAAATCACGGTAGAAGAAGGCACTACCACCGAGCCCGGCAAAATTATAGGGCAGATCGACACCGAGGCCCAGGCGCCCGAAGGTGCAGCACGGACCGAAGAAAAGACCGAATCTTCCGCGAAAGCGAAGGAAGAAGAAGCGGCGGCCAACGAAATGCCTGCTGAAAAACAAACCCAACAAAAAGAATCAGCAACTGCCGCATTCACCTTCTCACCACAGGCCCAGAAGTTGCTCGACGAACTTGGCATCGCTTCCCCGGAAGGGCACATGAACCCCGACGGCCGCCGCATTACCCGCAAGGATATTCTGGCAGCTATTGCCCAGCAGGTTCACAAAGAAAGCGGTAAAAAGGCAGATGCTGCAGCCCCTGCCACCACCGCATGGAGCGGAGGACGGGATGAAGAGCGGCAAAAAATGTCGACCCTGCGCAAAAAAGTGGCCGAACGCCTCGTGGCGGTAAAAAACCAAACGGCTATGCTTACCACCTTCAACGAAGTGGATATGTCGGCCGTGCTGGAGCTTCGCAAAAAATACCAGAAAAGCTTTCAGGAGAAATACGGGATCAAGGTTGGCCTGATGTCGTTTTTTGCCAAGGCGGTAACCGAAGCCATCCCCCACTTTCCGCAGGTGAACGGCCGCATCGAAGACAACCACATTGTACTTCCCGGATACGTGGATGTGGGCATTGCCGTGAGTACGCCCAAAGGACTGATGGTGCCGGTGATACGCAATGCCGAGAGCCTGTCGGTGCCCGAACTGGAACTGAAAATTGCCGAACTGGCACAAAAAGCCCGCGACAATAAGATCAGCATCGAAGAGCTGACCGGCGGCACCATTTCCATTACCAATGGCGGCGTGTTTGGCTCCATGCTTTCCACACCCATCATAAACCCGCCCCAAGCCGCCATTCTGGGCATGCACAACATTGTGGAGCGGCCCGTGGCAATAAATGGCCGAGTGGAAATTCGTCCCGTAATGTATGTTGCCCTGAGCTACGACCACCGCATAATCGATGGCAAAGAGTCGGTTGGGTTCCTGGTAAAGGTGAAGGAAATGATCGAAAACCCAGAACGCATGCTGTTTGGCGGCAATGATCCACTGGCCGGCCTGCTGGGGCTAAAGTGAACGAAAAAACGCTTTGTTTGTTAACCCTTTATGGCACTGATAAAAACGATTAGGGGCTTTACGCCGAAATTTGGAAAGGACTGTTACCTGGCCGACAATGCCACCATTATTGGCGATGTGATAATGGGCGACCAGTGCAGCGTGTGGTTTAACGCCGTGGTGCGTGGCGACGTGCATTACATTCGTATTGGCAACAAGGTAAATATTCAGGATGGGGCGGTGGTTCACTGCACCTATCAGACGGCCCCCACCACCATTGGCAACAATGTGTCCATTGCACATAAAGCCATTGTGCATGGCTGCACCATAGAAGACAATGTGCTTATTGGCATGAACGCCATAGTGATGGACAATGCCCGCATTGGAAAAAACTCCATAATTGCCGCCGGTGCGGTGGTACTCGAAAACACTGTGGTGGAGCCGGGAAGCGTGTATGCCGGCATTCCGGCAAAGAAAATTAAGGACATTAGCCAGGAACTTACCAGCGATTTGCTTGAGCGAATATCGAACAACTACGTAAAGTATGCTGGCTGGTACAATGAGGAAATTCCATAAAAAAAGCCCCGGATCGCGGGGCTTTTTTTATGTTTGGCTTCAAAGTTTATTCATTGATGCCAAGTTTCTTTTTAACCAGGTCCATGATATTATCGCTGGCAGGAAAGTGGATAACTGTGCCGCTGGCAGTGTCGAACACATAAGCGAAACCGTTTTCAGTGGCCACGTCTTCAATGGCTTTGCGGGCAGCCTCAATAATGGGGCTGAGCAGGCGGTTTTCCTGGTTCATAAGGTCTTGCTGAGCCTGCTCCTGAAAATCCTGGATGCGCTCCTGCAGACTGGTAATTTCGCGCTGCTTCGAAGTTCTGATCAGCTCAGAGTAAGTAGCTTCATTGGCAAGATAGTCGGTGTATTTGGTCTGCAGCTCGGTTTGCATAGCCGTGAACTGGGTTTCCAGATCGCGGGCATAACGCTCCAGTTCCTGCTGTGCTCCATCGCGGCCGGGCATAATGCTCAAAAGCTCATTGGTATTGATATGGCCAAATTTGGGGGTTTGTGCCGATACGGTGCTGCCCACAAGGAGAAGAACCAAAAGAGGAAGATAAAGCAGCTTTTTCATCTGTGTGTTTTCGAGTTGATTAATACTGTTAAGTTTGGGGCACAAAAATAAACATTAAAAACAAACCATCGCACTTTTTAACAGCATTTAAGAAGTGGCACGAAAAAAAATCATTTTTCAGTTCAGAAAAATTTTTTCAGTTTAAAAAAATGCTTGTATATTTGCACCCTCAAAACACCACTGCGGAAATAGCTCAGTTGGTAGAGCACGACCTTGCCAAGGTCGGGGTCGCGGGTTCGAGTCCCGTTTTCCGCTCAAAAAAAACCTCTGCAAAGAGGTTTTTTTGTTTAATTTCGTGAAAGATTGTGTCACCAGCCCGGATGGTGGAATTGGTAGACACCCAGGACTTAAAATCCTGTGGCCATTGCGGCCGTGCCGGTTCGAGCCCGGCTCCGGGTACCCTGGAGGCCGTCTCAAAGTATCACTACGAGACGGTCTCTTTTTTTATTCTCTTTTTCGTAAAAGTTGGAAGTTTTTGGTTGTCTAGTTATTTTTACCAGCCATTATTGAGGAAAAAGAAAAAAAGGGGGTGGTTTTTCCTTTTAGGAAGCCATTTTTCTTAAATTTTGAGCAATAGCTATCAATCCAATTTCGATTTCTACTTTTTGGTTGCCCCTTAAATAAAATCGTTTAAAGCCATAGTTTGATTTTATGTTGCCAAAAACGGGCTCGACTTCTGTTGGGCGTTTTTTTCTGTGCATCATCCCCTTTTCGCTTAACAGCCTTTCCCTTGCTTTTTCTTTGAGTTTGTTAAGCCGGTGATTTGCCTCAATGCGGCGATTGCCTTTAGCTTTGTGGCAAAGCCCTCGCACCGGGCAGCCATTACAATTGATCGCTTCATACACATCCAGGGTTTGAACAATGCCTCCTTGAGTTAATCTTTTTCTTTGCCCGACTTTTTGCATTGGCTGGCCCATGAGGCAATAATAACAGTCCAACTGGCTGTTGTAAAACAGATTGTGAATGTCAAAAGGATTTTGTTTGCCTTTTTTAGCCTGTTGATCAAAGGTGTTGTATTTTACATAATGCTCAACAGACTGCTGCTCCAGGTACTCGTAGTTTTGCTGTGATCCGTAGCCTGCATCTGCAGTGACCACTTGGGGCATGTGGCCATATAACTGTTTGTAGTCTTCAAGATGGGGAATCAGGGTCAGGGTATCTGTGGGGTTGGGGTGAATGGTATAGTTGGTAATAATCTGATTGTTGGTGCTTAGTTGCAGGTTGTAACCCGGCTTAAGCTGGCCGTTGCGCATATGGTCTTCTTTCATGCGCATAAAAGTGGCATCCGGATCGGTCTTGGAAAAACTTTTGCGGCCTTTTAGTATGGCTTCTTGCCGTTGGTACTTTTCCAGGTTCGCAACCCAGGCTTTTTTTGCATAATTAAGTTTCTGGCGGACTTTTTTTTTAACGGGCTTATCCTGTAAGGCTTTGTCAATTTGCTCGATGGTTTGTTTTACCTTTTCAGGATTAACCTGGCTATACTCCGTAGGGCGGGTATCTTCAAGTTCTTGTTTTGCTATGCTTTGGGCGTACTCCCAGAGTTCATCCAGCTGTTTTTTGATTCTTTCTTTATTGGTTTTTAAACTATTGCCCCAAACAAAAGTGTAGCGATTGCTGTTGGCCTCGATCTTGGTGCCATCCACGTATATCTCTTTCAAATCAAGCAAACCCGATTCGGCTAAAAGAAGAACAATTTGTTTGAAAACAGGCTTTAGAACCCCTCTTAAACGATCGCTTCGGAAACGGTTAATGGTATTATGATCTGGCTGGGTCATCCCGGCCAGCCACATGTAAGGAATGCTTTCCTTCACCAGGGTCTCAATCTTACGACTGGAATATACGTTGTTTAAATACGCAAAAACCAGAACCTTCAGCAATAGGCGCGGATGGTAGCTCGAAGTACCTCCCCCTGGAAACTTTTTTAAAAGGGGATTAATATCGATACTGTTAATCACCTCATTTACAGTCCTTACCGGATGATTGGAAGAAAGAAAATCTTCCAGTGAGGGCGGTAGGATCATCAATTGATTGGTGGCATAGGGCTTAAATACAGCCTGCCCTTTTTTCTTGTGTTTCATGCCCTAAGTTACACATTTGCAGGCATATAACCAAGTATTTATGCAATATTTTTTAATTTGTTTTTAACAAAAAAAGAGGCCGCCTCAAACTTTTGAGACAGCCTCTTTTTTTGAGGTCAGAACTTAAGCTGACGGCCCATAAACAGTATGCTGTTGTTGTGGTTGTCCTTAATGAAATAAAGGAAAGGACGATCGGCCTTGAACAGGATTTTGGTTTCTTCACCGGGCATTA
>JAHYJD010000011.1 GCA_019429365.1 Bacteroidales bacterium
CTGTTAACCTTAATCGGGGTTGAATGCAGGGCTTGGTCAGCCCCTCGGCATCGCTCTCCCTCCGGTCGAACTCCGCTCGGGGACCATCAGCAGTTCTTATATTTGAACCCTATTGGCGTCTTTAGAACCGCCAATAGGGTTCTTCCCTAAAACCAACCGCCATCGGTCCTCGAGCGTAGGTCCCGCTGAAAGCGGAAACGTAGTCGAGAGGTGGCTCGAAACAATAAAACCGGCATAAATGCCGGGCCTATTCATAAATTCAATACCCTCTGCTTCCAGCCCTGGGTCCTGCGCTATTCAACCACCCACCACCCAAAAATAATCGGGAAAACAAAAATCACAATTATGGTCCAGGCGGCATATACCGGCAGGTAGGCGGCAATGGTGTTTTCCACCTTTTTAATGCCGGCCTTTCGGAAGTTGACTTTGAACAGATCTACCATGATCCAGGCCAGATGAATAAAGATCAGCAGGTTTGATCCAAGCACGGCGGTGCGGTTGGGTGTGAAGCCATATTCGCCCAGGCGATAAACGATAGCTGAAAGTGCTATCAGGTTTACGAGCAGCGTTATGACTGAAAGAAGAAGCAAGGTCATTTCGTTGAATCGCTGTTTACTGCCCGATGCCGCCTCTGACACAGAGAACACGATCAGGGCCATGACCCCGACCAGCAGCAGGTTGAAAATAATCAGAAAGTCGCGGTCCTGGTAGGGATTTTTCCCGGAAACGGCCATGGCCACCAGGTAAACCAACAGGGTAATGAGCACCAGCGGACTGAAAATACGGGCAATAATGGGGGGCACTTTGCTGGAAATGGCCGGGAAGAACCTGACAATGAAAGCGGTAAGTATCGGGGCCGCTACCAATCCCGTCATGGCAATGTAATTCATATAGAAGTTCTCGATTTTAATGTCGATCACTTCAAAAAGGCCAATGGTAATGCCTGTTAGGGCCCCTCCCGCAATCAGTATGATGGCACCGAGTACGGCCAGTTCGCCATTGTATTTGATATATTCGATGCGTTTGATTTTGCTGGAAAAATCCCAGTTCATGTAAACCATGCCGAAAATGGCCCACATAAGCAGCGGCAAATGCACATAAGCCAGGTTAATGGTATGGCTGAAGGGCAACACCGGCAACAGGTTCATATAAACCACCGGGATGAGGAAAGCCACCCCGGTATACATCAGTTTACGGATGTTGAAGCGCTTCAGGCTAAGAATGGTATACAGCGAAAGTCCGAAAAAGGCCGTCCAGATAGCGTTTCGCTGGATAAAATGAGTGGCATCGGGATCGAAGCCAAACAAGGCAGGCAGCTTAATGAGCAGCCCAGCCATGGCTGCGCTCACGAGCAATGCAAGAATGTCGTAGCGTTTAATGCCGGAAAAGAGGTCTTTGTCCTTTTCTTCGGCCAGGCGAGCTTTCCAGAATTCGGCCAGGGGCTGGCCCTCCATTTCAGGAAGGATTTGTTGGAATGCGGCTTCAAAAGCCTTTTTGTCGCGGCGATACAGCCGTTCCAGCTCCCGGGGGTTGTCCAGGTTTTCTTTGATCTTGTTTTCTGTCATGTCGGTTGGGAATTTGAATGCAAAACTACACAAGGCCTTGATTTATTTTGTACCCAACTAAATATTTCAGATAATTTATGAAATGGAAGTGTAAGGACAAGTCGCGACTTGTCCTTACACTTGCCTACAACCTAGGTTTTTTCGCTCTGATCATCCTGTCGCGGCCATTGATGTCCTTCTTCAATTCAACGTGAATAAACCCTTCTTTTTCAACACATTCCTTTGTTTCTCTCCCTAAACTTTCATTGATTTCGAAGAACAGCCAACCGCCGGGTTTCAACCATGCCAGGGCTTTCCGGGCAATGACACGGTAAAAAAGCAAAGGATCTTCATTGCTTACAAATAAGGCTACGGCAGGTTCATATTCCAACACATTGGGTTGCATAAGGGCCTTCTCTTTTTCCATGACATAGGGAGGGTTGCTTACCACCACATCCAGTTCGCGGAGCCCGGGCTGCTCATGTAAAATGTCGCAATGGAAGAAATTTACTTCCAGTTTGTTTCGGGCGGCATTTTCGCTGGCCAGCTTCAGTGCTTCGGTCGAAACATCGCAGGCGCTTACGGTGGCACCGAGAAGCTGCGAGGCCAATGAAACTGCAATGCAGCCACTACCGGTGCCCACATCGAGCAGGTTTAACTTTGCCTGCAGGCTGCCGAGGTCTTCTTTTAAGGTATCAAGCACCCAAAGCACCAATTCTTCGGTTTCAGACCTTGGAATGAGCACGTTTTCGTTCACTTTAAATTCAAGACCAAAAAATGAAGCCTGGCCGGTAATGTATTGCAATGGCACGTGCTCTTTTAGTTTTCCGGCAACCCATTGCAGGGTTTGTTGCAGCTCTTCAGTAAAGGGTAAATCCTGTGTTAATACCCTTTCGGCAGGCCCCAAACAAAAAAAATGGCTGAAGACCTCCCGCGCAATGGCATGCCGTTCCTTTTCAGGATAAGTTTCTTCCAGGCTTTTTAAAAACCATTGCCAGGCATTGCCAACATTTTGCATGTCAATAAATTACATTATTTATTGAAAAAAATTTCAGTGCAATTTTACGAAAAACAATCCTAACCTGATCTTTAATGCAATGGAAATTCTCCCAAATATGGAAAATTAATAAAAAAAATACTTCCTTAAAAAGAAATAATTCTTTATTTTGGCCGAGCCAAAACAACTCCACCATGAGACCATCGCTCACCTCACTGGCCATCATTGTACTAGTGGTCAATTTTTCACTCGCTCAGCAGCCTCCATTTGAATTTGGTAAGATCAATCCTGAGGAGATACACCTTGCTGAATTCCAGGCCAAATATCCAGATGAAACTGCAGCAGTGATTGGCGATATGGCCACCTGCCGTTTTGAGGTGGACAGCAGAACGGGTTACTTTAATTATTTAATTGACAGAACCATTCGCTACATTATCCTGAGTCCCGAAGGACTGGGTTACGGCGATTTCCCCATCCCTTTTTATCAAACCCGCAATGAGAAGGAAGAAATATCAGGCTTAAGAGGGAATGTTTATAATCTGGAGGGAGGAAAAATTCAGCGGGAACGGATAAGAAACCGTGACGGCTTGGTGAATGACCTGGGCAATAACTGGAAAGAAATGGTAATTCCAATTGCAGGGGTAAAAACAGGTTCGGTGATTGAGTTGCAGTACACCCTGAAATCGCCTTATCTGCATGTGCTTCCCAACTGGAAATTCCAGCGGGAGATACCTGTTATGCACAGTGAATTCAAACTTCGGCTCCCCAGCCTATACATATACAGGGTAAGATACAGGGGAGGAATTCAGAACCTGACCATTGAGCAGGAAACACCCATTATCGAAACCATGAGGATTCCCAAACCAAATGCAGGTTATGGCGGTTCTATCGGCAATGATTTTTTCACGGTAAATGTGCATGGCACAGAATTTCTCTGGGTAGCCAAAGACCTGCCTGCGCTCAGGCCGGAGCCTTATACCAGCAACATTCGCAATTACCAGGCCGCCATGGATTTTGAGCTTATTACCCAGCAATTCCCGGAGTCGCCGCCAAGGCATTATTCAAACTCATGGGAGAGTGTGAGGGAGTTTCTGTTTGGCAATAAAGATTTTGGAGGATTCCTTAATGAATCTGCGGATGCGATGTTTCATGCCACTGGAATAAAGGCTACTGATGACTTATCGAAAGACATGGAATCAGCCATTCATGAAATACAGAAACGAATAAGGTGGAATAATAAAAATTCGCTTTTTGCCGAAAATACACCTGCCGAAGTTTTGCAACGGGGTAGTGGGAACTCGGCAGAAGTCAATTTGATGCTTTGCGGTTTATTGCGTAATATGGGTTACAAGGCTGAAACAGTCGTATTGAGCACGGTTGGTAACGGAGACCTGTTATACGATACCCCCACCATTTCGAAACTCAATTACATCATTGTGGCTGTGGAACGTGCGCCCAATGAATATATGGTTTTAGATGCTACGGAATCGTTATGGCCTCCCGGCTTCCTCCCCTCCAGATTATTAAACGGGAAAGGAAAATTCTTGTCGGCTGAAGCTATGAAATGGATGGACCTGGAAAGCCCCAGGCCTATGAAGACAAAAAAATCATACAAACTTAGTCTTGATGCAGAGGGTAACCTAAACGGAAATTTACAATATGAGTATTTCGGTTACTCAAAATTTTCGGTTTTAAAGGGCATTGAAGAGAATCTACCGAATAATGTGGTAGAAGCGCTGGAAAAAAAATTCGGAGTGGATAAAACCGAAATAGCAGTAACTAACAAAGATTTAAGTGAAGCCCCCATAACCATTTCTGCCTTCATTCATTTTAGCAACTTTGCCCAGTTTATCGGTAATGAAATTATTCTTCCTTCATTACTTTTTGAAACCCGCGAAGATCATCCATTCAGTCTGGAGGAGAGAAAATACCCCGTACATTTTATCGCTCCCCTGTCGGAAGAGATAATTTTTGAAATCCAGCTTCCTGAGGGGTTCAAGATTTCTCACCTGCCAAAGGAGTATAGAATTCGTGCCAGGGGTGGATTAATGTATGAATACCAGCCCAACTTTACCGATAATACCATACTGATCAGGGCTTTTCAGGAAGCAACCCAAACCAAGGTTGAACCAGAGAACTACAGCCACCTGAAAAGCTTTCATGACAGAATCGTTAGGGCTCATGGAGAAAAGATAATTATATCCATAAACTAAATCAGGCAATAAATTTTTTAACCCCAATAGATTTCCAGTTGATTCTTAATTAGAAACGAATAAAATAAATCAAAAACAACCAAAACCACAACCAAAACCTAACGACATGAATCTTACTGCAAAATTTCTGGCAAGAGCACTATTTCTGGCTGTAATTATCCTGGCAATTTGCAGCCCCTCACTGTTAGCCCAATCCATCCGGCTGGGCAGAGTAACGCCCGAAGATTTTATACAGGGTACTTATGAAAAAGATCCTGAAGCCTCAGCAGTGGTCTTGTATGATTATGGCGAAACCCGCTTTGACATTGACGGGCAAGCTGGCCGCTTTTATTACAATTTAACGCGCACCATGCGCATGCAAATTATTGATGAACGTGCCTTCAGCTATGCTGATCACAGCATTCGTTTATATGATAACCCTTCAAACAGGGAAACCATGTCGGGTTTCAATGCCTATGTGCATAACCTGGAGGACAACCGCATTAAAACGACCCGACTTCGTTCGCGTGACCTGCTCACAGAGAAAACCTCCGATAATATTAAGACCTGTAAATTTACTTTTCCCGAAGTAAAAGCAGGTTCAATCATTGAGTTTACCTATACGGTAAAGTCATTTAGGATATTCAGTCCCAGGCCCTGGCAATTTCAGTATTCTCTGCCGGTAGAATATAGCGAATTCAATTTTATTGTGCCTGAATATTACAATTATAATTTCTTTATGCAGGGTTTTGAGGCCCCGGTTATCCAGGATCGCAAGTCTGTAAACCGGAGTTATATCATTTCAGGTGCAAGTGGTACGCAAACCGTTGTGGCTACCAATATCCATTACCATTGGGTAATGAAAGATTTACCCGCTCTTCGCGACGAACCGTTTACTACCAATATCTCCAATTATTATTCTGCCATATTTTTTGAACTGGCCTCTGAAATTTTCCCCGGCAGCAGACCTCAGTTATATGTATCGTCATGGGCCGATGTGGATAAGTTGCTTCGGGACTCGGAATATTTTGGAGGTTTTCTTTCGGGTACGAGGCAATTGCGCAACGAAATGTCGGGGTTAGCAAACGATGAGGCCAGCGAAGAAGAAAAAATCGCCTCAGTATTATCCTGGTTTCACAATAATATTCGCTGGAACAACAGCACCAGCATGTCGGCCGGGTCAACGGCCAGGCAGGTTATAAACCGGGGTTCAGGCAATTCGGCCGAGATCAACCTGTTGCTAGTTGCCGCATTGCGCGAAATGGGACTTAACGCAAACCCGGTGGTAAGCAGCACCAGGCGCAACGGTGTTGTATTACAGCCCTTCCCAACGATAAACCGCTTTAATTATGTGGTAGCTGCTGTAGAACTCGAAAACAAGGAGTTACTGTTGTTGGATGCCACTGACCCAATGTGCCCCTTAGGCATGCTACCCTTGCGTGCCATTAATTATGATGGCAGGCTTATTGGCGACAATTTTGCCCGATGGGTCGACCTTCACGTGGAAGCCCCCCGCAATGAAAAATATGAAATTCATGCCACCATCATGCCCGATGGTGAAATAGAAGGTAAAATGACTATTACAGCCAGCGATTTTGCGGCTTTCTCTAAAAGGAGCGACATTAAAGACCATGCCGACCTCGAGGAATATAAAGAAACCGTCAAAAAATCCTATTCAAATCTGGAAATCAATGAACTAAACATTGAATCCGTTGAAGACCTGTCTGTTCCTCTGGTAAAAACAGTGGGGTTTTTGGCCAAAGATGATATTCAAATGGCAGCTGATTTTATTTATTTTACCCCTTTGCTGGTTGAAGCCTTTAAAGAAAATCCTTTCAAACTGGAAGACCGCAAATTCCCTGTTGACTTCCAGGTACCTATTGTTGAAGAAATATCATTTGTCTACAACCTTCCCGAAGGGTACGAAATTGACCACCTGCCAGGAAGCGCCAATTTCAATTTTGGGAGAAATGCCCAATACAATTTTGAAGTGCAGACAAACGGCGATGGACAGATTGTAATTAACTCCTTGCTGAATATCAATAAAAGCTTTTTCTTGCCCGCTGATTATGCCGGACTGAAAGAATTTTTCAACAAAATTGTTGATAAACAAAGCGAACAAATTGTTTTAAAATCAAGCAGTTAAAACTCCACTGACAAAATGATAAATCTTCGTTTGTTTTTTAAAATTTTAGGTTGGTGCCTTTTGCCCGTAATTCTTGTCATAGCCAGCCCTCAAGTTCAGGCAGGAAAATATGCAGCAACAAACATTCCTGATTCCCTGAAAGAAAACGCCATGGCAGTGATTCGTGAACACGACATTGAGTTTCGGATGATCTCAGCCACCCGCGCCCGGAAAAAGGAAAGAAAAGTAATTACCATACTCGACAAAAGAGGTGAAGGGCTTATTGATATCAGACTCGGATACGATTCATTCAGCAATATCCGAAGCATTTCAGGCACCTTGTATGATGAGCATGGCCGGAAAATCCGCGACTTAAGAAAAAATGAATTTGTTGACCAAAGCAGTGCAGCCAGTTTTGCCCTGTATGCCGAAACGCGGGTAACCTATACTGATATTTACTCCAACAACTTCCCTGTGACGGTTGAATATGAGTTTGAGATCGAATATCGCAATGCCTTTTTCCCACCCGATTGGTTTCCCCAGGCCAGAATCGGTGTTTCTGTGCAGGAATCGACCTTTAGCCTGATTTTGCCTTCTGATATTGATCTCAGGTATAAATTCTCCAACTATGAAAACCTTGGCCCAGAACAACACAATCTCGGGCAAGCAGACACCAAAAAATGGTTTGTGCGTAATCTGAAAGCGATAAAATCAGAGCCCTATATGCCCTCTCTGGATAAGCTGGTGCCATTTATGCTGGTAAGCTATAATGATTTCACCTATGGGGGCTATAAAGGAAATATGAGCACCTGGCATGACTTCGGACTATGGATAGCTGAACTGAATAAAGGCAAACAAAAACTACCGCCGGCTACCGCAGCGCATGTTAAGTCGCTTGTTCAGAATGTGGATGACCCGCTGGAAAAAGCCAGGATTATTTATGAGTACGTTCAGGGCCGCACCCGTTATGTTAGTATTACGCTGGGCATTGGAGGCTTGCAACCTTTTGATGCCGAAACGGTTGACAAAACAGGTTATGGTGATTGCAAGGCCCTGACAAATTTCACCCAGGCACTCTTGCAGGAAGTGGGCGTAGATTCATATTATTCAATTATCAGAAGTGGCAATGATGGAATTGAGACCGTTCCCGAATTCCCTGATAATTTATTCAATCACGTCATTCTTTGTGTTCCGCACAATGGTGATACCTTGTGGCTCGAAACCACCAGTAACCGCTATCCGGCAGGTTATATCGGGGGTAGCAATTCAAACCGTCCGGTACTGCTAATTACGGAAAACGGGGGCATTCTTACCCGCACACCCGCCTTTTCCAGGCAAAACAGCCAGCACAGCAGAAATATCACGGCAACCCTGCAGGCGGATGGCAGCGTACAAGCCACAGCAAACAGCCGTTTCGAAGGCCTTAACTACGGGCACCGCTTGCCTTTAATGCTCGAGGGACAAGAGGCCCGAAAAAGGTATTATCTCCAAAACCTTGGGGTAAATGCACCCAATATAGAAAGCTTTTCACTGGAAGAATTTAAATCCAGAAATCCAGTCATTGAAGAAGCGGTCAATTTCAGCACAAGACAATATGCCTCAAGGGCAGGCAATCGGATGTTTCTCGAACCAAACCTATTAGGGAAAGGAAGCTATAATCCGCCAGTAAACCTGCAGCGCACCCACGACATTTTCCTTACCAATTCGCCGGTTTACAGCGATACGGTTCACTGGACCATACCTGCCGGTTACAATTTCGCACACCTTCCTTCTGATGTTTTGGAAGATACCGACTTTGGTTTTTATGAGGCCAGATATGAAATCGATGGTGACAGACTTACTTTCTATACCACATTCTATACAAAAGGTGGCCGGCATCAACCTGAAAGATATGCCGAGTTTGCCGAATTTTTCCGAAAAGTTTATTCAACCGATCGGGCACAACTGGTTTTAATGGCAAACTAACGATTTTCCATATCTATTCAAAATCCGGGTAAAGCAGGTACTTTGTCCGGATTTTTTTGAATGCCTCCAGGCCTTCCTGCCACGATTGGCGGATTTGCTCTTCATTCAGGCCCGCCATAATCTGGTTGCGCAGCAGATTGCTGCCAGCCAGGCGGTCGAATGAGGCATTAATAAAGAATTTTTCCTTCTCAGGAAAATCACGGTAAGCTTCGAGCAGGTAAAAGAGGTTGATGCGGGCTTCGGCCTGGAGGGTTTCCAAGGGTATGCTTCGCAGGTCGCGCCCCTGGCATTCCTGGCCCAGCAGCGGCGGATGGATGGAAGCCTGCACGCTTTGCGGGGTAAAGCGCAGCGGGTACTTTTCGGCCGGCAGCCTGGGGTGGCCAATCACCTGGAAAGGCATTTCGGTGCCCCGGCCCACGCTTATGGCCGTACCTTCGAAGAAACACAAGGAAGGATAAAGATACACTGCCAGCATATTGGGCAAATTAGGTGAGGGCGCAAGGGGTAGTTGATAAAGGTCGTTGTGGGTATAGTTTTCCATAGGAATCACTTTCAGGTCGCAGGTTCGGCCGTGGCTGAGCCAGCCTTCGCCGTTCACCAGGCGGGCATATTCGCCAATGGTCATGCCGTGCACCACGGGTATGGGGTGCAAGCCCACAAAAGAAGTGTAAGCCAGATCAAGCATGGGGCCGTCCACGTAATGTCCATGGGGATTGGGCCGGTCGAGCACTATCACGGGAATTCCCGCTGCAGCCGCCGCCTGCATAATCAGGGTCATGGTAGAGATATAAGTATAGAAGCGCATGCCTACGTCCTGAATATCGAAAAGGATCAGGTCCACATCGGCCAGCTGTTCTGGTGTGGGCCTGCGGTTGACTCCATACAGGCTTACAATGGGGATGCCGGTACGCTCGTCGACATGGCTCTGAATATGCTGACCGTCAGCAGCTTCACCCCTGAATCCATGCTCCGGACTAAAGACTTTTACCACATTAAACCCGGCCCACCGCAAAGAATCGACCAGGTGCACCTCTCCTATCCTGCTGCTATGATTGCCTGCCACGGCAATGCGCTTTCCAGGAAGCAGTGGAAAATACTCAGCCGTGCGTTCGGCACCGGTTATGATGCCGGCGCTTTCTTCTTTGGCCTGCTGCTCCTTTGCGCTGGGAGCGTTCATGCACGATGGCAGTATGGGCATCAAAATAAAAAATGCCAGCAACATCGTTTTCCGGAAAGTAAGAGTGTCTTGCATGGTAAGCTATTTTCAGATTCAAAAAACCTGTCACAATTTTACGAAATTTCTCGCGGCCGCAAACAAAAAAAGGGGAACCTTTCATTCCCCTTACCAAAATCGTCAACAAAAAAACCTTCAGGCGGTTTCCTGTACCAATTCTTCCACCGGCTGGCTGTCGGTATATGCCGGGCATAGCTCGCGGCTACGGCAGGACGACATACTCAATGACAGTACCATCAGGGCAAAGACCAACAGGCCAAGTTTTCTTTTCATAAGGCAAAATTTATTGATTCAACACAATGCTTTAATATTCACTGCAGGTTCTTCCGACAAATATAATTGAATTTTTGTCCCTGCATATAAAAAAACCTTTCCGGGGGAGGCATTCATCGGAAAGGTTTTACCACTTTTTCACCCGTTTAGTTGTTAACAACAAACATGGCAGCGCCAGTGGCCGGCTTCAATACGTCAAGTGCGCGTGCGTAATTAAGGATGTTGCTGATAATCTGCGGGTCCGGAAGGTCTGCCGCTGGCTGGTTCCGCTTTCTGCGCTGATGTATGCCCGTTTTGACATTTTCATCAGAAAAAAAAGCCGGAACATTAAATTCGGGAAACGCATTAACAAACATCGTTAATTCTTTTTCATTTGTAAAAAAATGTTTCATTCATTGTTTTTTAGTGAATAACTGATTGATAGTTCCAAAAGGTATTTTTCTTCAAGAAAGACTTTAAATCAGCCGGAACGTTAAAAACCCTTTTATTGGTTTTCACAATTTAAACGCAACATATAAAGAATTTATTTTTTAACATTAAAAAAAGCGCAAAATTTTTGTTTGCCTTTTGATAACGGACCGGGGGCCGAAAAAGTACATGAAATTTCCTTGCAGGGGTGAAAAGTAAATTTGTATTTTTGTTTTCCGTGGCCATTGGGCTGGCCGCTATGAAAAGTTCCTGAATTTTCCGCAAACTGAATAAACCAAAACCTGATTGTATGAACCTGCATGAATACCAGGGCAAGAGCCTGCTAAGAAAATATAATGTTCCGGTAGCTGAGAGCGTACTGGTAGAAAAGCCTGAAGATGCGGTAGCTGCCGCACAGGAGCTCGAAAAGCGCACCGGGATTAAGATCTGGGCTGTAAAAGCGCAGATTCATGCGGGTGGCCGCGGCAAGGGCGGCGGGGTAAAGATTGCCCGCTCGCTGGAAGAGGTAGATACCTTTGCCCACCAGATCATTGGCATGCAGCTGGTAACGCCCCAAACCAGCGCCGAAGGCAAGCTGGTAAGAAAAGTTTTGGTTGAACAGGGCATTTATTACCCGGGGCCAAGTGAGCCAAAGGAGTTCTATTTCAGCATCCTGTTAAACCGGGGCACCTCACGCAATATGATCATGTACTCGCCCCGGGGCGGCATGAACATTGAAGAGGTGGCCGAAGAAACGCCCGATCAGATCTTTACCGAAGAGATAGACCCTAAAGTGGGCGTGCTGCCATTCCAGTGCCGCCGCATTGCATTTAACCTGGGCCTGAGCGGCGAGGCGTTTAAGAATATGGTGAAGTTTGTACCCAAACTCTACCAGGCCTATATTGAAAACGACGCCACCCTGATAGAAATCAATCCCCTTTTCAAAACTTCCGACGATAAGATCCTGGTGGTGGACACCAAGATGGTGGTCGACAACAACGCCCTTTTCCGCCACCCCGATATTGAGGCCATGCGCGACGTGCATGAGGAAGACCCAATGGAAGTGGAAGCCGGACAACACAACCTGAACTTCGTGAAACTCAACGGCAACGTAGGTTGTATGGTGAATGGCGCCGGACTGGCCATGGCTACCATGGACATTATAAAACTCAGCGGTGGAGATCCAGCCAATTTCCTCGATGTGGGAGGATCGGCCAATGCCAAGCGCGTGGAAGAAGCCTTCCGCATTATTCTTAAAGACCCCAACGTGAAAGCCATTCTGGTCAACATTTTTGGCGGCATTGTGCGCTGCGACCGCGTAGCCAACGGTATTGTAGATGCCTACAAAAACATCGGCGAGATCAACCTGCCCATCATCGTGCGCCTGCAAGGCACCAACGCCGAAGAAGCCAAAGAGATCATCGACAATTCGGGCTTGAAAGTGCATTCAGCCATTTTGCTCAAAGAAGCCGCCGACCTCATCACCGAAGTGCTGGCAGAGAAGTAAGACATCAAGAAAGTAATAAACCTCAAGGTGAAACCATAATTCAGGGATCAGTAAAACTGAAGGACTTGGGGCGAATTCCTTGATCACCTTTATAATTTTTCATATTAATGACCCTCCCCCAGCCCCTCCCTACTAGTAGGGAGGGGTGCCCGAAGGGCGGGGTGGGTCAAAATAGACTTCTTTTCCCTTGAATCTTCCCCTCCTTCAAAGGTATTTAGTAATTTTGCGGGTATTGTCTCGAAACCTTTAATATTCCTATAAAATCATACGTATGAAGACCACTGTTTTTAAAGAGAAGCACGAAGCCATGGGCGGAAAGATGGTTTCCTTCGCCGGCTTTAATATGCCCGTGCAGTTCGAAGGCGTAAACGCCGAACACGAAACCGTAAGGAAAGCCCTGGGTGTTTTTGATGTGTCGCACATGGGCGAGTTCTGGGTAGAAGGCCCAAAAGCCCTGGCATTGATTCAGCGTATCAGTTCAAATGATGCTTCTGTTCTGACCGATGGCAAGGTGCAATATGCATGCTTTCCAAACGAACAGGGCGGCATTGTCGACGACTTCCTGGTATATCGTTTCAATGACGAGAAATACCTGCTGGTGGTGAACGCCGCCAATATCGACAAGGACTGGGCGTGGGTTAGCAAGCAAAACGAAAAAATCGGAGCAGTCATAAAAAATGCTTCCGACGATATTTCGCAGCTGGCCGTGCAAGGCCCCCTGGCCCTGAAAGCCATGCAAAAACTTACCAGCGAACCCATCGAAGACATGCCTTACTACACCTTCAAGGTGCTCGAGTTTGCCGGCGTGGGTAACGTCATTCTTTCCACCACCGGCTATACCGGATCGGGCGGTTGTGAAATCTATTTTGAAAACAAGGATGGCCTGAAAATATACGATGCAGTGCTTGAGGCAGGAGCCGAATTTGGCATTAAGCCCATTGGACTGGCAGCCCGCGATACCCTCCGTCTTGAAATGGGGTTCTGCCTCTATGGCAACGACATCAACGATACTACTTCTCCCATTGAAGCTGGTTTGGGATGGATCACCAAATTTGCCGAAGGCAAGGACTTCATTAACCGCGAAAACCTGCTCAAGGAAAAAACCGAAGGCGTGAGCCGCAAACTGGTTGGCTTCCAAATGATCGACAAGGGCATTCCGAGGCAGCATTACGCCATTGTGGATGCAGAGGGCAACAACATTGGCGAAGTCACCTCGGGCACCATGGCGCCCTCTGTAAAAGTGGGTATTGGCATGGGCTATGTTAAACCCGCTTTCGCGAAAGCCGGCACTGAAATTTATATCGACATCCGCGGCAAAGCCCTTAAAGCGGAAGTGGTAAAACTGCCTTTCTATAAAGGGTAGGTAACTGAAGTTAGCCAATAAGGCACGAAGTAATGTACAGCGAAAGCGGAAAATACCTGGTGGAGGTTTGCTTCTCCCCGCTATCCTGGCCTTTATACGACCGCGAGGATGCGGTGGTAGTCGTAACCGACATTTTCAGGGCCAGCACGGCCATGGTGGCGGCCTTTCACAACGGGGTAAAAAGCATTATTCCCGTGTCTGAGATCAGCGAAAGCGAAGAATATAAGCGCAAAGGTTATATTGTGGCTGGCGAACGCGACGGCAAGAAACTCGATTGCGCCGACTTTGGTAATTCTCCATTTAACTTTCTGGAGCCCAACCTAAAAGGCCAGACCATTTGCATGAACACGACCAACGGCACCCAGGCCCTAAAGGCAGTGGCGCATGGCAATAACGAGGTGGTGATCGGAGCCTTTATCAACATCAGCGCGGTAGCCCGTTATGTAATGGCACAAAAGAAACCGGTGGTCATCTTCTGTGCCGGCTGGAAAAACCGCTTCAGCATGGAAGACACCCTGTTTGCAGGTGCCCTGGTGGAAAAACTGCTGGCCGAGGGGCGCGGTGAATATTTTACCAACTGCGATCCGGCCATTGCCAGTGCCGACCTGTGGCTGCTGGCAAAGGGAAACCCCATGGAGTATATCGAAAAGGCTGCCCACCGCCACCGCCTGCGCCGAATGGGACTCGACGACATTATCGAATTTTCACTCACCGAGGACTTCACCAGCGTAGTGCCCGTGCTTCGCGGCACAAAACTTGTTGATGCCACCCTTGAAGGTATTGCAGGCTGAAAAATTTGGCCGGGTTCAGGCAATTCCTTATTTTTAAGGTTGGAAGTACCACACATGCACTGCATGAAGTTTTTTAAAAATTACATACCTGCTTATTTTCTACTCCTGGCTTTATGCCTGGCTCCTCCCCTCGATGGCTTTGGTTTTGGCTTTGCCGCCCATCGCAAAATAAACCGCATGGCCGTATTTACCCTGCCACCCGAAATGGTAGGCTTTTTCAAAAAGCATATAGAATACCTCTCAGAGCGCTCCATCGACCCCGACCGCCGCGCCCACGCCGTGCCCGGTGAGGCACCAAGACACTACATCGACATCGACCATTACGGCGAGAATCCTTTTGAGGTAATGCCCCGGCAATGGTATGCAGCCGTTGAGAAATATACCGAAGACACCCTGCAGCAGCACGGCGTTTTACCCTGGCACATCAATGTGATGATGGGACGACTCACCCGCGCTTTTGAAGACCGGGATGTGGACCGTATCCTATACAACGCAGCACATATCGGGCATTACATAAGCGATGCCTGCACCCCGCTGCACACCACCAAATATTACAACGGCCGCACCCCCGAACAGCGCGGCATACATGCACTCTGGGAAAGCCGCCTGCCCGAAATGATGGCCGATGAGTTTAACTATTTCGTGGGACGGGCCGAATACCTCGAATCGCCCCGCGACCGCGCCTGGGAGCTGGTGGAGATCAGCCACAACCAGGTGGATTTTATTTACCAGGTGTACGACAGCCTGGTGCAGCATTTTTCGGCTGACCGGGTTTTTTCGCACGAGATGCGCGGGCAGGCCAGCGTGAGAGTATATTCACGCGAATTTTCTGAAGCCTTCCATTTGGGCATGGAGAAAATGGTAGAAGAGCATATGCGCCTGGCCGTAAAATCGGTGGGCGACTTCTGGTACACTGCATGGATAAATGCCGGGCAGCCCGACCTGTATAAGCTCGAAGAAAGAGCCATAAGCCGCAACCACCGCCGCCAGATCGAACGCGAGCAGCAAGCCTGGGAACAAGTTGACAAGCCTGTTGGCAGGCCAAATCCGGAGTAAATAATCAGATGATTGTATTTTGAATAACTGGAAAAGCCGGCCGGCTTATTCCATATGCCTGATATTGTAGTGAAAAAGCAGGATAAAAAGTCCGGCAATCACTACAAAGGGCGAAAGGGTTTTGAAAAGCCACAGAAATGGCACTTTCAAAAAAACAAATGGAAGTATTAAGAAAAGCAGCATTGAAATGGAAAAAATCCAGAAACCAAGCCTTACCCTGTTCCAAATCTGGATCAGCCCGACAAAAGCCACCACCGAAAGCACAAAAGCGCTGATGGAATAGATCAATCCTCCCAAAGGCTCAAGGCTCTGGGGCAAAATGCCCGGACGCGTAAACTCCAGCAAATCGTTCTGTATCCCGCCAAGGATAAGGAAAAACAGGGAGAAAATGAGCGTAAAACCCCCGAAAATAAAGGCCATTATGCAAAGAACCTTATATTGCAACGGCCGCTCCTGGTATGATTGGATGTATTCTGAGGTCATGATACAACACAAGATTTGGTTGCATCAAATATACGCATTTATTGAATGCCACCAAAGATTAAATCGCATTCATGAAAAAATAAATTATTACGACTAAAGCAAGTAATGGGCCGGATTATTATGCCTTATAAATTGCAGGGCTTTGTCCATTTCCACATACATTACTTTGTCGTCCTCCACAAAAGGCACCTCTTTGCGGAAATCGTCCAGGAGGCGTTTCAGGGCAGGCGATGTTTTGTCGCTTTCGCGGAAAGCCATGGCCTGGCTGGCGTTGAGCAACTCAATGGCAAGGAGTTTTTCGAGGTTCTCCAAAATTTTCATCGTTTTCACCGCCCCATTGGCTCCCATGCTCACATGGTCTTCCTGTCCCTGGCTCGACTCGATAGAGTCGACCGAGGCCGGTGTACAGAGCTGTTTGTTCTGGCTCACAATCGATGCCGCAGTGTATTGTGGAATCATCAACCCGGAGTTGAGGCCGGGATGGGCCACCAGGAAGGCCGGTAAATTCCTTGCGCCAGAAATAAGTCGATACACCCTGCGTTCGGAGATATTGCCCAGTTCGGCCAGGGCAATGCCCAAAAAGTCGAGGGTGATGGCCAGGGGCTGCCCGTGGAAGTTGCCGGCCGAAATGATCAGGTCATCTTCTGGAAACAGCGTTGGATTGTCGGTAACGGCATTGATCTCATTTTCGAATACACTGGCCACGTAATGGATGGCATCTTTCGAGGCGCCGTGCACCTGGGGTATGCAGCGGAAGGAATACGGATCCTGCACGTGCTGTTTTTTGCGGCTGATGAGCTGGCTGCCCTTGAGTATCTGCCTGAAGTTTGCAGCGGTTTCAATTTGCCCCTTGTGATGACGCACCTGGTGCACCTGGTCGAAGAAAGGCTCTATACGACCATCGAAGCCTTCGAGCGAAAGCGCTCCAACCAAATCGGCCCAGTGGCTGAGTTCGAACGCCCTGATAAGGCAAAAGCTGCCAATGGCAGCCATAAACTGGGTGCCGTTGAGCAGTGCCAGACCTTCTTTCGATGCCAGTTCGAGGGCTTGCCAGCCCTTCAGTTTCAGCGCATCAGAAGCCGGCATGCGCCTGCCCTGAAAATCGACCTCGCCCATGCCCAGCAAAGGCAGCGACAAGTGAGCAAGGGGCGAAAGGTCGCCTGAAGCACCCAGTGAGCCCTGGCAGTAAACCACGGGCAAAATGTCGTGGTTGTAGAAATTCACCAGGCGTTCTACGGTTTCAAGTCGAACACCCGAGTGGCCGTAAGAAAGCGACTGTATTTTCAATACCAGCATCAGCCTTACCAGGTCGGCGGGTAACTCCTCTCCCATTCCACAGGCGTGCGACATGACCAGGTTCTTCTGCAGGGTTCCGAGCTCCTCGGGCGAAATGCTGTGGTTGCATAGTGAGCCAAAGCCGGTAGTAACGCCATAAATGGGGTCTTGCTGGTTTTTTATCTTTTCATCGAGGTAGTTGCGGCAGGCTATAATCTTTTCTTTTGAAATGCCGGAAAGCGCAAGCTTTTTCTTTCCTGTCAGCAGGTCTTTTAACGTATCAAAATCAATTCTCCCGGGGCTGATGTGATGAACTTCCATTAGTATAAATACATTATTAAATATGAGTAGATACCTTTTTTATCAATTCTTCGGCCGGCAGTTGCAGCTGCTCGCCGGTTTTCATGTTCTTTAAAGAATACAAGCCCTGATTCATCTCGCTTTCGCCTGCCAGCACTACAAAAGGAATCTGGTTTTTATCGGCATACTGCATTTGCTTCTTCATTTTTGCAGGCTCCGGGTACATTTCGCAGCTGACGCCTCTCATGCGCAATTTCTGAAGCAGAGCCAGACAGTAGTCCCGCTCACGCTGCCCGAAGTTTACTGCCAGCACCTTAGTAAATGTGCCAAGCTCTTGCGGGAAGAGGCCCAGTTCTTTCATGACGTCGTAAATACGGTCGGCCCCAAAAGAGACACCCACACCCGAAACCCCCTGCAGGCCGAAAATGCCCGTCAGGTCGTCGTAGCGCCCACCGCCGCAAATACTGCCCATGGCGGCATCCAGGGCTTTCACCTCAATAATGGCGCCGGTGTAATAGTTGAGGCCGCGGGCCAGGGTCAGGTCGAGCTCTACCGCACAAGCCGTTGGCGCCAGGGCATTGATGGCAAACACTTCCCGGATTTCCTCAATGCCATTCATGCCCACTTCTGAAGAAGCCAGCAAGGACGAAAGCACCTGCAGTTTTTCTTCGTCGCTTCCGCTGAGCTGCAAAATGGGTTGCAACTTTCCAATGGCTTCTTGGCTAAGCCCCCTTTCCAGCAATTCCTCATTCACCTTTTCCAGGCCAATCTTTTCAATCTTGTCGATGGCTATGGTAATATCAGTCAGCTTGTCTTCGAAGCCAATATATTGGGCAATTCCAGCCAGAATTTTTCGGTTGTTGAACTTAATAACCACCCTGATTCCCAGGCTGGAAAAGACCTCGTCGATGATCTGTAAAAACTCTGCTTCATTGAGCAGGGAGTCGCTTCCCACCACGTCCACATCGCACTGAAAAAATTCGCGGTAGCGTCCTTTCTGGGGGCGGTCGGCGCGCCAAACAGGCTGTATCTGGTAGCGTTTGAAGGGGAAGGTAATGTCGTTCTGATACTGCACCACATAGCGTGCAAAAGGCACGGTGAGGTCGTAGCGCAGGGCCTTTTCGCAAATCTGTGCCGAGAGTCTGCCCGGGTCGCGCTGCTGCCAATCGGCCTCGCTCACCTTCGAGGTAAAATCGCCAGAGTTAAGAATGCGAAATATCAGGCGGTCGCCCTCCTCCCCATATTTTCCCATAAGGGTCGACAACGACTCCATGGCAGGCGTTTCAATGGGTTTATAACCATGTAGTTGAAAAATTTTTCTAACGGTAGTAAAGATCAGTTCCCTTCCGGCGATCTCCGCAGGAGAAAAGTCGCGGGTACCTTTGGGAATGCCTGGTTTTTGCAATGCCATATCACTTTTTTTGGTTGGCACAAAATTAAGCCCTTTTTCCAAAAGGGTAAGGCCAAAAAAATAAAAACAAATGTCATTTAAACGATTGAACAAAATTTCTTAAATTTGTTTAAAGTTATAGCCACTTTTAGCTATATATTTGCATTTTTAACAAAACTCAATACTTACATTAGGTATACCACAATTCTCAGTTTATCTATTATAAATCATTAATTATCCAACTTTATGAGCAACCTGAAAGGTCCCCTGACCCGTATCGGGGTTTTTTATGATGGTAACTATTTCTTACATGTTAGCAACTATTACAATTACGTACATCCCCGGAAAAGACGCCTGAGCATAGCCGGATTGCATGAATTTATCCGACAGCAGGTAGCTGCCGAAGATGGCGGCGATTATAATCTTTGCCACATTGTCGATGCGCACTACTTCCGTGGCCGCATCAGCGCCCAGGAGGCCGCTCAGCGAGGCAACCAGCTTTATTACGAGCGGGTTTTCGACGATATACTCATGTCGGAAGGTGTGGTAACGCATTATTTTCCGCTGAAGTCATTTTTTGGCAAGCGCGAAGAAAAGAGCGTGGATGTTTACCTGGCACTGGAAGCTTATGAAAGGGCTGTTTCGGGCAAGATCGATGTATTGGTGCTGATCAGCTCCGATGGCGACTTCGTTCCACTCATTCGCAAGGTAAACGGCCTGGGCGTAAGGGTTATGGTTATGTGCTGGGACTTTGAATTTACCAACGACGAGGGCCAGAAAATGGTTACCCGCACCTCGCAGCACCTGCTCGAAGAGGTGTCGTACCCGTTGCAAATGCACGAGCTCATCGACAGCCGCCTGAAGAAAAACGACCCGTTGATCAATGCATTGTTTGTGCAGGAGGAGTTTAACACCCCAACCAACCCGGCTCCTGTGGAAGGAGAAGAGGATGAGGATGAGGACGACAAGTTCAATCGCATCGACCAGGGTGAAGCACAAATTAGCGAGGTGCTGAGCCTCAAAAATGGTTATGGGTTTATTAAATACCCCAACAACAACCTGTTTTTCCATTATACCGATGTGCTCAACGTGGATTTCAACGAGCTGTTGACCGGTGACGAAGTGGAATTTACCGTGGAGCGAAAATATAACGGGCAGGATGTGGCCAAAAACGTAAAAAAGATCAATTAATTTTGATTACCCTTTAATTACTGCCAAAGGATTTAGTTCAACCAGGATGTCCACCAGGTCGTCCTGGTTTTTCATTACCACGACAATGTCTTTGTAAGCGCCTGAAGCCTCTTCCAGATCGCCGGCACGGCGCAGGGCATGGATAATGCCTTGTTGCTCCAGCTTTTCAATCTCCTTTTTGAGGTCCAGTGAGCGTATGGCCTCTTTGCGTCCCATTTTTCGTCCCGCACCATGGGAGCAGCTTTCGAAACTCTCGGGATTGCCCTTGCCCCTCACAATAAAGCTGCTGGCACCCTGGCTGCCCGGAATAATACCCACGGTGTCCTTTCCGGCTTTGGTAGCTCCCTTGCGATGCACGATCACTTCCTGCCCGAAATGCTTTTCCGCGGAAGCGTAATTATGGGCAATATTGATCATGGGTGCTGAGCGGAATGCCCCCTTGAAATGCTCCTGAAAAACCCCCAGTATATTGTCCATCATAAGCCGGCGGTTGGCCAGTGCGAAATCGATGCAATAGTTCATTTCGGCCAGGTATTGCTGCCCCTCGGGGCTTTCTATCGGCAGCCAGGCCAGCTGCGCCGAACGCGGCACCGTGCTTTTCCATTGCTCATTTAATTGAATGGCCAGGCGGTTGTAATAGTCGGCCACCTGTTTGCCAATGTTCCGGCTGCCCGAATGCACCATGATCCAAATGAGCCCATCGGAACCTTTCTGCACTTCAATGAAGTGGTTTCCTCCGCCCAGGGTGCCGACCTGATAAATGGCACTTTCGTATTCGCGTTCGACCACGGGCATTGTCTGCCGTGGCATTCGCCCGGGCATGCATCGCTCATCCTGCCGTTGGTTGTGATGTTTAAAACCCAGGGGCACCAGCTTGCGGACATCCGACATGATATTTTTCAGGGTGCTGCGGTCAATTTCGTGCAGCGAGGTTTGCACGGCGCACATGCCGCAGCCGATATCCACTCCCACCGCATTGGGAATGATCACGTCCAGGGTGGCCAGCACTCCGCCAATGGGCATGCCAAATCCCTGGTGGCAGTCGGGCATCAGCGCTATGTGGCTATAGGCAAAAGGCAGGCGCGCCAGGTTGCGGGCTTGTAACAGGGCACCTGCCTCAATATCATTGAGCCAGAGCTTAATGGGAATGGGTTCGTCGGTTATTTGGCGAATCATAGTCAAATGCTGAAAGTTGAAGATACACAATTTTCAGCTTCTTGCACGAAATTTACTGTAATAACTGGTTTGCTCCAAAATTCAATGTGCATTATTAGTACCTTTGCAAGCTGAAAAAACACACTGATTATGGCACTAAACTGCGGAATGGTAGGGATAGCCGGGAGCGGCAAAACCACCCTGTTCAACTCATTATCGAAAGGTCGCATGGAAGACACCCAGGTTGCCGGCAAGGCCAACCTCGGACAGATAGAAGTGCCCGATCCGCGCCTGGATGCCATCGCGGCCATTGTGAAGCCTGTAAAGGTAGTTCGCACCACTGTGGAGATTATCGACATTCCGGGTCTGACCAAAGGCGGGGCCACCCAGAAAGGTGCAGGGCAGTTCCTGGCCGAGATCAGGCAAACCGATGCCATTATACATGTGCTTCGCTGCTTCGACGACCCCATGGTGCCGCATATCGAAGGTTCGGTAAACCCGCTGCGCGACAAGGAAACCATAGACCTGGAGCTTATTTCCAAGGACCTGGAAACCCTTGAAAAAAAGATTCAACGGACAGATAAGCTTGCCCGCGTAGGTGATAAGGATGCGAAAAAAGCCTTGACGGTGCTTACTGCCCTTCAGGAGCATTTCGAGAACGGTGAGCCCGCGCGCAGTTTCCAAATTGAAGAAACCGACAGGGAAATTCTTGACGATTGCTTTTTCCTGACCATAAAACCAGTGATTTACGTTTGTAACGTTGATGAAGCATCTGCCTCCGGGGGAAACAAATACACCGAAATGGTGGCATCTACCATTGAAAAGGAAGGTGCTGAAATGCTTACTATTGCCGCCAAGGCAGAAGCAGAGATAGCCCAGCTCGACGGCGAAGAAGACCGCATGGCATTTCTGGAAGACATGGGACTGCAGGAACCGGGTGTGAACAAGTTGATCAGGGCGGCCTACCGCACCCTGAACCTGCACACCTTTTTTACCGAAGGGCCCAAAGAAGTCAGGGCCTGGACCATACATGCCGGCACCCCTGCACCCAAAGCAGCCGGCGTAATCCACTCCGACCTTGAAAGAGGGTTTATCCGGGCAGAAGTAAAACGCTGGGAAGACTTTGTGGAGCTTGGGTCAGAACATGCCTGCAAGCAAGCAGGGAAGTTCCACATTGAGGGAAAAACTTACATCGTAAAAGACGGCGACATCTTCCACGTGCGCTTTAACGTCTAAAGAAATTGATGAATAATGATTGCGGATTTATGATTTTATAATTATTATCATTAATGTCCGATAAAAAATAAGAATTGGTTTTTTCGTTTTGTAACCCATTGAATATAAGGTTGTTTTGATTTTGACTTCATGAATCATCGATGCCAAGCCCCCCAAACAGGTCTAACTGACCGGAGTAAATTTTACTTTTTCTCCAGTCTCGGTCGGGATTTTCAAGAAAGCTTAGCAACAAGATATAGTTGAACAAATGTATTTTACAAAAGCTAACCAAGTTTGAAAAGGCCCATTTTCTTTTGAGCATTTTCTGTATTACCGTCATTAATAAGTTAGCTATCAATGCACAGTATATCTGAATCTTTATAGCGTTCTCATTGTCACCTAAAAAATATTTTAAGGGAAAATTCTGCTTTAACTGCTTAAAAAGCAATTCAATCTGCCATCTAAGCTTGTAAATGGCTGCAACCAAATCTGCCCTCATATCGAACAAATTGGTAAGAAATTCAAATTCACGCTTTAGCACTCTATCGTAGAAAGTTATTTTTCTAAGGCTTAGTTTGGGTTTATGGCCATCCTTAACAAATACTTCAATGGTAATATCTTCTAAAACCCCACTATGGATATTCTGCTCAATAAAGTGTTGCTCGGTAACATTGTAAACGGCATTATCCTTTATTCGGGTAACAAAACCAACCTCAGCATTGGTGAAAGCCTCAAAGGCTTTGTAGTCATTATACCCTTTATCAAACACATAAATTGTATCCGCCTTATGCTTAAGCTTGTTCAATAAAACATGGTCATGGGTGGCTGCATCCGTAAACCAGACCATTTTAGGGACTGTTTCGTCCACATTGATAACTGAATGTACTTTTATCCCCCCTTTACGTTTGCCCGAAGAAGGATTACGGCCAACACACTTGAGAATATCCTGAAACAAGCTTATTGTTGTGCTATCGAATATTTCTATTTGCTTGTTTATTACATCTTTAATCCGGGTGTCCGATAAAAAATGGCCATACTTTTTCAAAAGCTTGTTATAAACCAGGCAGAATACATTTGCATCGCGTCTTTTATTGGCATCAGACAAGGTGCTCCTGTAAGGAATGTGCTCCAGTTTAAAGTGCATGGTTTTACCTGCCAGACCAAGCATGGCTCCAGACACCTCCCGCAATGATGTGCATTTGGCAAAAGAGCAAAACAACATACTAATCAAGTGATCCCTGGTTTTAAACCGTTTAATGTAATAATCTGAACCCTGCTTTTTGGCTGAATCTGTAATGATATTATCATCAATAAGAGAAACTAGCTGTCCGAAAACCGACTGTCCAAAGAAATGTGTAGATTTGCTCATCGTAGCTTTTTTTGTTTAGCGACTCAAATCTACGAAAAGGAAGGGGAGGTTTAATCACCCCCCTTCCCAATTTTTTTATCGGACAATAGTGAATTAAAATGAAAAAAAATGAAAAAATTACTTGTTAATTCATTCGTAATTGCTGTTTTATCAGCGTTTTTATTTACCGCATCGGCACAGGAGAAAACATTGAAAAGCCTGTCGCTCGAAGATTTGTACAAAAACAATGTCTTCCGGCAAAAAGGAATTAATGCAATCCGATGGATGAAGGACAACAAAGGGTATTCAGTTTTGGAAGAAAACGAAACTGTTGGGGGAAAAGATATTGTGGTGTACGATGTGGAATCGGGCCAAAGGGAAGTGCTGGTTTCGGCCCAACGGTTGATACCTGCCGGTGAAAAGAATCCGTTGAATATTTACAATTACTCCTGGTCGGATGATAACAGCAAATTACTGATTTTTACCAATACCCGTAAAGTTTGGCGGCTTCATACCCGCGGCGATTACTGGGTTTTGGATATGAATACCGGGAAGCTGGTTCAGCTTGGTCCGGAGATGGAAGAAGCGCGTCTGATGTTTGCTAAATTTTCGCCCGACAGGAAAATGGCAGGATTTGTTTATAAAAACAACATTTATGTGCAAAACCTTGAGGATGGGAAGGTTGAACAACTCACCCACGACGGAAACGACCATATCATAAACGGGACATTCGACTGGGCTTACGAAGAGGAATTTCATTGCCGCGACGGATTCCGGTGGAGCCCCGACAGCAAAAAAATTGCTTTCTGGCAGATGGATACAAAAGGCACCGGTGTTTTTTATCTGATTAATAACATTGATTCCATTTATCCCAAAATCATCCCGTTACCTTATCCGAAAGTGGGAACTGATAATTCTTCTGCAAAAATTGGTTCGATTAATCTTGAAGATAAAAAAATAACCTGGATGAATATTCCGGGTGATTCACGAAACAATTATCTCCCACGGATGGAATGGGCCAACTCTTCAGGCGAATTAATTATTCAGCAACTGAATCGGCAACAAAACACGAACAATGTTTTTCTTGCAAATGTCAATTCCGGTAACGCAAAACAAATATTTACAGAAGAAAGTGAAACTTGGCTCGATACCAATGACGCTTTGATGTGGATTGAAAAAGGTTCAAAATTTACCTGGATGAGCGATATCTCGGGGTGGATGCATTTAAACAAAGTTTCGCCCGCTGATGGAACAATGAGCCCGATAACCTCAGGTAATTTTGAAATTATCAATTTGCTGAAGATAGACAAGGAAAAAGGCTGGGTGTATTACATTGCCTCACCCGACAATGCAACCCAGCGCTATTTGTTCAGGAGCAGGCTCGATGGAAAGGGAAAACCTGAAAGATTGTCGCCTGCTAACCAAACCGGGCAGCATTCCTACAACATTTCGCCCAACTGTAAATATGCAATTCACACTTTTTCAAACCATAAAACTCCCCCGGTTTACGAGGTGGTTTCATTATCCGAACACAAGATAATCAGGGTTTTGGAAGATAATTCAGACCTGAAGAACAAACTGGCTGAGTATGCAATTGCTCAAAAAGAATTTTTCAGAATAAATACCGATGACGGTCTGGAGTTTGATGCCTGGATGATAAAACCTCTGAATTTCAATCCCGAAAAGAAATACCCGGTTATTTTTTATGTGTATGGCGAGCCTGCAGGGGCTACGGTTCAGGACAGTTGGTCGTCAAATTTATGGGACCAGTTGCTTGCACAGGAAGGATACATCGTAATCAGCGTTGATAACCGGGGAACAAAAACACCTCGGGGGCGGGATTGGAGGAAAATTGTGTATGAAAAAATTGGAATTATTGCTCCCATTGACCAGGCAGCTTGTGCAAAGAAAATAATGGAATGGGATTTTATTGATGCCGACAGAATAGGGATTTGGGGTTGGAGCGGAGGCGGTTCAAATACATTAAATTCAATGTTCCGCTATCCCGAAATTTATAAAACGGGTATTGCCATTGCATTTGTTAGCAATCAATTATTGTACGATAATATTTATCAGGAGCGGTATATGAATTTGCCCGAAAACAACATGGAAGGATATCGGGATGGCAGCCCTATAACCCATGCAAAAAACCTGGAAGGAAATTTAATGCTAATCTATGGCTCTGGCGATGACAATTGCCATTACCAAAATTGTCAGGTGTTAGCAGATGAGTTGATAAAACATAACAAGTATTTCACAATGATAGACTATCCAATGCGTTCTCACAGTATCAATGAAAGAGAAAATACTACAATGCATTTGCGGATGACCATGCTCAATTACTGGAAACAAAATTTGCCGGCAGTAATGAATAAATAATTATAAATACTTTTTTATGAGTACCGAAAGAATGACCCGGCAGCCGATGCGGATTATAAAGGCAAATGAAATAAAAAAATATTATTCCATGCAAATGGCAATTGATGCCATGCACAGGGCATTTTCCTTATTATCATCGAAAGATAGTTTTGTTCCTGTTCGTTTTGTTACAAAACTTCCTTCAGGGAAATTATTGATGTTATTTAAACCGGCCTATGTTGAGAACGATAATCGTATATCTGTTAAAATTTTAACGCAACGCGAAAAGAGCTGTATTTTGGGAATTCCTGTGATTCAGGGCTTAGTTATGGTAGTTGATTCTGTAACAGGCGAAATATTGTCTATAATGGATGGAGAATACATAACAGCACTTCGCACCGGAGCAGCAAGTGGATTGGCAACCCGCTTTTTTGCCCGCCAGGATTCCGAAGTTCTGGCACTGTTTGGTTGCGGGGCGCAGGGAATAACCCAACTGGAAGCGGTGCTCTGCGAAAGGGAAATTAAAAAGGTATTTGTTTTCGACAAAAACAAGAACCGCGCAAACCGGCTGATTGAAGAAATGCAGGAAAAAACAAAAGCTGAACTGGTTTTTAGCAGAGATACTTCTGTTCTTTCCGATGCCGATATTATTTGTACGGCAACCAATTCAACAAATCCATTGTTTCGCAGGGAGGAGGTAAAAAATGGAGTGCACATTAATGCCATTGGGTCTTTTCAACCGCACATGAAGGAACTCGACCCATTTTTGTTCAGGGAAGCGAAAATTTATTTTGACCAGAGAGAATCCTGTCTCAGGGAAAGTGGAGATTTTATTAAGCCACTGTCTGATGGTTTATTAACAGAAAAACAAATAATTGGTGAAATTGGTGATTACTGTCTGAATAAAATTCCGGGAAGGGAATCGGAAGATGAAATTACAATTTTCAAGAGCGTTGGCGTTGCCATTCAGGATTATGCTGTGGCGACTGATATTTACAACTTTGCTTTGAATGAAGGATTTGGCGTGGAGTTGAACCTTTTTGATTAAATGAGAGTTCCAGATTTATTACAAGGTGAAAAGAATTATTTCCGGCTTAAATTTCAATCCGGAAATTCATAGATTAAACAGATTGTAAACCTGTAAATTATCAATTATGAAAAGAAAAAGAAACCTGGTTTTTTACGCATTACTTATGGCAAGTTTGCTGCTTGCAAATATCGGTTATGGAAAAGTAAAGTTGCCCGCAATTGTATCGTCCAATATGGTATTGCAGCGTGATGCAACAGTCAACATATGGGGCTGGGCAGATAGCGGCGAAGAAATTGATATTTCGGTTTCATGGTTAGAAGAGTCAATTAAAATTTCTGCGGGAAAGAGTGAAACCTGGAAAATTCAGGTCAAAACCACAAACAGTCTGGAACCTCAAACTATTAGGATAAAAAGCCGGGAATCGGACATATTTTTGGAGAATATTTTATTTGGGGAAGTATGGTTGTGTTCAGGTCAATCCAATATGGAACAACCACTTAGTGGATACATGGGCCAACCTGTATTGGGAGCACAACAGGTTATAGCAACCGCAAATAATGAAAACATACGGTTATTTACTGTCGAACGGCAGGCCAGCATTACCCCCAAAGAAGATTTGGAAAAATATTTGGGTTGGCAATCTGCCAGTCATGCGACGGTGAAAGAATTTAGTGCAATTGCCTGGTTCTTCGGAGAACAATTGCAAAATATTCTGGATGTGCCGGTGGGATTGATTCATACCTCATGGGGCGGGAGTCTGATCGAAGCCTGGATGAGTGAAGAGGTTTTAAGCCAAATCCAGAATATCGATTTAACTGAAGTTGACCTTAATCGCGGAAATCGTTTTCCGACCGTTCTTTTCAATGGTATGATAAATCCGCTGATTCCCTACACCATCAAAGGGGCTCTTTGGTACCAGGGGGAATCGAACGTAGGCAATCCGGAACTGTATAAAATACTTTTTCCTGCGATGGTAAAAGATTGGAGAATGCGCTGGGAAATTGGTGACTTTCCTTTTTATTATGTTCAGATTGCTCCTTTCAAATATGGTGGAAATAACCGGTTTGATGCCGAAAATAACGCTGCATTTATGCGCGAGGCACAAATGCATTGTCTCGATTCAATACCGAATTCGGGCATAGCAATCACTCTTGATGCGGGCGAGGAAAATATTATCCATCCGGCTGAAAAGAAAATTGTTGCCGACAGACTTCTTTACAATGCTTTGAATCAGACTTATGGATACAATTCCGTGGATTTTTCAGGGCCGGTTTATGATTCTTTACAGATTCAGGATGAAGGAATCTATCTGATGTTCAGCCAGGCTGAAAAGGGATTGTATGCTCCTGTAAAACTTGGTGGATTTGACATCGCCGGCGAAGATAAAGTATTTTTTCCAGCTGAAGCTTCAATAGTTCAGGGCAGAAAAGTGTTTGTTAAAAGTGAACAGGTAAAAAATCCTGTCGCCGTGCGTTATGGTTGGCGCAGCTGGACTGTGGGGACACTTTATGATACCAACCTTTTACCCGCCTCATCTTTTAGAACCGATAATTGGGTTGATGCTGTTGAATCGAACAAATAAAACAAAAGAATGAAAAAATTACCTGGAATTTTTAATGATGTAATCGGACCTGTGATGCGTGGTCCTTCCAGTTCGCATACGGCAGCTTCGTGGCGGATTGGAAGACTTGGGCTTGATATTTTAAATGAACCGTTAAAGAAAGCGCTGATTGAATTCGACCGTGATGGCGCGTGGGCTCCAAATTACAGGGAGCAGGGAACTACGCTGGGTATAGAAGGTGGGCTTTTGGGGCTTGAAATTACTGATGAAAGGATGAAATATACTGAAAGCTATGCGCGTGAAAAAGGAATTACATTTGAATACCAGATTAGCTCATTTCAAACCAGTCATGCTAATACTGTTCGACTCACGCTTTGGGGGATTTCGGATAAAAGTGCTCAGATTATTGCCGTTTCTTTGGGAGGTGGTTCATTTGAGATTCGAGCCATCAACGAATTTCCCGTGCAGTTGAGTGGAGATTTGTATGGAATAATGGTATTCAATAAAAACAAGCTGGATTTAACAGACGAACTTAAGGCGGCAATTTCTTCCGAAATTGAGTTTTCATCAGAGCAAAAAGGGGATGTCTTTAAATACGAATTAAAATCTTCCTATCCGTTTACTCCTGAACTGGTCACACAGTTGCAGCATCATCCGCTGATTGATGAAATTGCATTCATTCATCCAATTATGCCAATTATTTCAGGCAGACAAAAAGAGATGCCATTTACTACAGTGCAATCCTTAATCGATTATGCGAAGAAAAATGAGTCGGATTTAGGGGATTTGGGCATGATTTACGAAAAATGTATCAGCGGAATTTCTGAGGAAGAGTTGATTGATAAAATGAAGGAGATAATCCATATCATTCATAAAAGCAGTGAAACAGGATTAAAGGGAACGCATTATGCCGATCGGATTTTACAGCAACAGTCGCATCTGATTGGAAATGCAGAAAGGGCAGGTAAAATTAAAAATTCCGTTGTTAACCAGATAATTGCAAATGTTTCGGCGTTAATGGAATCAAAAAGCGCAATGGAAGTGGTTGTTGCCGTTCCCACTGCGGGCTCCTGCGGAACTGTTGGAGGCTCATTGCTGGCCTTTTCCGAATTTATTGGTTCAACTGAAGATGAATTGATTAAAGCTTATTTTGCAGCAGGAATTGTTGGTGCTTATTTTGCCCAGGGGCCCGGATTTTCGGCCGAAGAACACGGCTGCCAGGTAGAGTGCGGTGCTTCAGCCGGAATGGCTGCAGCTGCCATGGTACAATTAATGGGAGGTTCCGCAGAACAAGCGCTCGGGGCAGCTTCAATGGCCATTCAGAATATGATTGGACTTATTTGCGATCCGGTAGCTGACCGCGTGGAAGTTCCGTGTTTGGGAAAAAATATCAGCGCCGCGGTTAATGCCTATGCTTCTGCTACAATGGCAGTTGCAGGCTATAATCCTGTCATTCCGCTAAATCAGGTTATTCAAACCGTTTCACGAGTGAGTAAAACAATGCCAAATTGCAATAAATGTACGGGTAAAGGAGGCCTGGCCATAACGGAAACTGCACTGAACTTAAAAAACATGCTGAAAGAAATGGCGGATGTAACGGATTTGCAAAATGTTCAATTATTAAAGGACGAATAAAAACAATAAAAGTTTGTGCTAAATTTTTTTCGGTAAGTCATTGGAGAGACTTTCATGATTCGTTTAAACTGCTGGTTAAAATAAGAAATGCTATTGTATCCGCATTCCATTTCAATATTTCCAAAGTTACTCTCGCTGCCTGCAATTAATTTTGCCGCGTATTCATTCAATGCGCATTTCGTTGAGAAATATCGTGAAGGTTTTGCCGGTTCGTTGTTTGAAGTACCTGCAAAATTTATTGGGAGTCATGTTAACAATCGATGCGATTTGAGATATATCTATCTCCTTCCGGAAATTTATTGAAAGAAACTGAAAAAAACACATTAATACGCTCGTTTTCAGATTCTTTCGACGGAGATGCATGGCGTACAGAAGGCAAGGTTTTCAATGAGTCGGATTTGGCACATAAAAAAAGTACATTAAAACTTTCAATCTTTTGCTTTATCAGACATAGATAATTTTCCAGGTTTTTCAGCAATCCTTCAAACTGGCCCCAGTAAGTATCGAGGCCTATTCCAAACAGTCCGGCTTTTATTATAACAATCTATTTTTCATCTTAATTCTGTTGCTCGGTATGTTTTGATTGAAAAAGTTAAAATGGTTCGAAATTCCGTAATCTATCAGAAATTAGTCCGATGCTCGGGGAATTTTCTGAATTACTAACCAAACTCCAGTCGAATAGCCTCAATTTCTTCAATCGTCATGGGTTTCTGTTTGCCCAATAATTTTGCACCTGATTCAGTCATCAAATAATCTTCTTCGTTTCTTATGCCTCCAAAATCGCGGTATTCATTCACTTTCTCCCAAATAATAAAATCGTTGAATTTGTTCTGTGAGCGCCACAGATCCATCAATTCAGGAATAAAATAGATACCCGGTTCAATGGTGAAGACATGTCCCGTCTGCAATCTCTTGGCCAATCGCAGCGATTTTAATCCGAATTGCATACTTTTAGGTTGACCATCGTAACCAACCCAAACTTCACCGAGGTCTTCCATATCATGCACATCCAGTCCCATCATATGACCGGTACCACAAGGGAAAAAAAGCGCGTGGGCGCCAACTTCAATGGCATCATTGGTATTCCCTTTAGTAAAACCCATGGTTTTTAATCCATCGAAGATGGTTTTACAGGCTGCCAGGTGGGCATTCCGGAAAGGGATTCCCACACCTAATGAATAAACTGCGGCACGGTGCGCATCAAGTGTCAACTGATAAATCTCTTTTTGTTCCACCGTAAATTTTTTTGCTATAGGAATGGTGCTTGACAAATCGCCAGCATACATCATTTCATTTTCAAAACCGGCATCAATTAAAAAAAGATCTCCTTCTTTAATCGTATTTCCATGATAATGATTATGAAGTGTCTGACCATTTATGGTTGCAATTATCGGAAATGAAATATTTCCGCCGGCAGCCAGCGCAATCCTGTGAATTTCGGCTGCAACCTGAACTTCGGTCATTCCCGGCTTTGCAAATTTCATTGCCGCAACGTGCATATCCACTGAAATATCAACAGCTTGGGTCAGTTGCCGGATTTCTTCATCCGTTTTGACTTCACGCTGACTTACAACAGCCTTTACCAAATCAACAGAATATTTCATTTTTACTTCCGCCGGTCTTATTCCGATTAAATCTTGCAGTTTTATTTTGTTTTCAGGCCTGTAAAGTGGCAAAAAATGAATGTGCTGTTTTTGAGCCACGGCATCTCCAATCACTTTCTCAAGGTCCGCAGTTTTCATGGCAGTTTTAACGCCACATTGTTCAGCTCTTTCAAAGATTTTTGGTTTTGGCCCCATAAAAACGATATCGTCGATGGTAAAATCATCCCCAAAAATTATCTCTTTATCGTTATCAATATCAATAATCGCTATTAATCCTGGGTGCTGAATACCAAAGTAATAGAGGAATGTGCTGTCTTGTCTGAAATGATAGGTGTTATCGGTGTAATTCATTGGCGATTCATCGTTGCCTAAGAATAAAATCAGTCCTTTCCCCAATTTTTCTTTTAAAACTTTTCTTCTGTTTACATAAGTACTTTTTGAAAACATAGTATTCATAATTTAATGATTTATTGTTATTTATCTCTTTTTCAAATTATTACACAAAGCCATTTTGTCAATGAAAACAAACTTTGACTTCGCTCAGGGTGACTGTCAGACTGAGCGAAGTCGAAGGGTATTTATTTTTCATTTAAGCTGAAGACACTAAATCACTGCATATCAATCTTCAAAGTTACAACTTCACCGGCTTTCAGTGAAATCATTTTTTCATTGTTTTTTTGTATGTTTTCGGTCAACACATAATTATTATTCATAAATCCTAAATCATGAATAAGAAAGTGGTTTATGCTTCGAAAAAGTCCTGTAAAGCATCGAGGTAAAATTCTTTCCAGCCCTGGAGCATATTTTCGTAGGCTTCGTCGGGAATGCCATCGTGCACCACATGCAGCTGTGTGCCGCCCTTTTCTTCATATAACTTTATGGTGACAACGGACTCTTCCTCCTCCCCTTCAAAAAACCATTGCTGCTTCAACCGTTTGTTGGTTTCGAATTCAATGTTGCGTCCGGTAATTTCGCCATTGAGCAGACTGAACTCTGAGTCAGGTTCCAGGCTCATTACGGCAGGTTCGCCGCTCCAAAGCTCGATGGTAAAAGGGTTGGTAAGTGCACGGTAAACCTCTTCGGGCGTGCCTTTAATCTTGCGGTACAGTTTTATGCTTTTCGACATGGCTATTTTTTCTTTTTTAATGCAAAGCCAGTAAGGGCGGGTATGTAAAGTTTCAACTTGCCATCAGATCCGTCTGCATTGGTGGAATACAGCAACTTTTCGTCAATCCGGCTGAAGCCGCCAAACTGCGGGCTATCGGTGCTAAGCACCAGCGAATAGTCTCCCGGAGGTACATCAACAGCGTAATCGGCATATGAATCGAAGGGGTTGAAGTTGAAAACAAACACCAGGTCTTTGCGGCCGATCACCAGTATCTGGTCAGATATATGCTCCATCAAACGGTTTACAGTGGGGTGTTTGAGCAACTTTTCCTTTTGTACAAGGGCCATCATTGCCTGGTCGAAATCATTCAGAAACCTGTATCTCAGTTCAGGGTTGTTCATTAGGCTCCACTGCCGCCTGGCATAGTGATACGACCAATTGTTGTGCCTCCCTGGAAAGTCGATCCATTCGGGGTGGCCAAATTCGTTGCCCATAAAATTCAGATAGCCATTGCCGGCCGTTACAAGGGTAACCAACCTGATCATTTTATGCAGGGCTATGCCGTTGTTTATGGCCAGGCTTTGCTGATCGATACGCATGCTGTAATACATGTCCTGATCGATAAGCCAGAAAATAATGGTTTTGTCGCCCACCAGGGCCTGGTCGTGCGATTCGGCATAGTGAACGGTTTTCTCGTCCCAGCGTTTGTTCGACAGCTGATTGAACATTTCGCCCACATGCCAGAATTGTACGCGTTCTTCCTTAATGGTCCGGATCCAGTAATCGGGCACACCCATGGCCAGCCGATAGTCAAATCCCATTCCTCCCAAAGCCTGAGAAGTAGCCAGACCCGGCATGCCGCTCATTTCCTCGGCAATGCTTAAGGCGCCAGGCTTCACCTCGTGTATTAGCTTATTTGCCAGATACAGGTAGGTGATGGCATCCTCGTCCTGGCTGTCGTTGAAATACTGATCGTAACTAACAAAGGCCGTTCCCAGGCCATGATCGAGATACAGCATGCTTGTAACACCATCGAAGCGGAAACCATCAAAACCGTATTCTTCGAGCCAGAACTTACAGTTTGAAAGCAGGAAATGCAGCACTTCATTTTTGCCATAGTCGAAGCAACGGCTGTCCCATGCCGGGTGGTCGCCCCTGGGGCCATCGTGGAAAAACTGGTAGTAAGTGCCATCGTAGCAACTGATGCCTTCTACCTCATTTTTTACCGCGTGGGAATGTACTATATCCATGATGACCCTGATACCCCTTCCATGGGCATCATCAACCAGTGCTTTTAGCTCTTCGGGGGTACCAAAACGGCTTGAGGCGGCAAAAAAACTGCTCACATGGTAGCCAAAAGATCCGTAGAATGGATGCTCCTGCACCGCCATCAGCTGTATAGTATTGTATCCGGCCTTATCGATATGCGGCAGCACATTTACGCGGAAGTCTTCCCATGAACCTACCTTATACTCTTCGGTGGCCATGCCCGAATGGGCTTCATAAATAAGCGGAAAAAAGTCTTTAACGGGTTTAAGTGTGTTCTTCCAGGTATAGGGTTTGGGCGGATCCCAAACCTGCGCACTCCAGATATGTGTGGTGGGATCCTGCACCACCCGGCGGGCCCAGGCCGGAATACGGTCGCCCGAGCCGCCCTCCCAGCACATAAATAACTTGTAAAGGTCTTTATGCTTGAGGGTTTGAGCAGGCAGGCTTATCTCCCAGTTGCCATTACCCTGGGGCTGCAACTTATACTCCTCTTCCAGTCGCCAGTTCGAAAATTCACCCACCAGAAATATGCAGGTGGCATTGGGGGCCCATTCGCGCAACACCCAACTTCCTTCATAGCGATGCAGCCCAAAATAGTTGTGGCCATTGGCAAATTCGGTCATGCGCCCGCCACCAGTCAGCTGCATTTCCTTTTCGTAAGCCTTGCGCAAGCGGCCAACGATCGTATGGGCGTGGGGAGCGAGAAAAGGGTCTTTTTTTACAAAATCGGGAATCAGCATTGGCTGCGGGTTTTAGAAAGCATCAAAAATTGAATTCCAACTAAAAACAATACATCAAACATAAACTTTTTTATTTAATCGACCGCTATTTGCATTGGCCTTTTTTCTCCCATATTAAGGTTTTTATGCTTACAAATAGGTTCACAGCCTTGGCAGAAGCGCAAAAATAAATACCTTTGCATAATTTTTATTCAATCTTAATAAACGTTGTGATTTTCTTAACATCATGAATCTTTGTGATCTGAAAAATGGCGAACGCGGTATCATCCTGAAGGTAAAAGGGCGTGGTGCGTTTCGTAAGCGGATCATTGAAATGGGATTCGTGGTGGGAAAAACCGTGGAGGTAGTCAAGAAAGCTCCTTTGCGCGACCCTATCGAGTACAGCATTATGGGCTACAATGTTTCGCTTCGCAACAGCGAGGCCCAGCTCATAGAGGTGGCGCGCGAAAAAGATTTTAAGCCTTCAGAGAATAAGATTTTTGATGGCACCATTACCCGCGAGCGCATCAACACCCTGAGGCGCGGAAAAACAATCAATGTGGCCTTGGTGGGCAATCCCAACAGCGGGAAGACCACTTTTTTCAATTATGCCTCGGGCTCGCGCGAGCGCGTGGGCAATTACAGCGGGGTTACCGTTGATGCCAAGGAAGCCCGCTTCCGCCAAAGCGGCTATCAGTTCAGGATAACCGACCTGCCCGGCACCTACTCCATCTCTGCATACACCCCCGAAGAGATTTTCGTCAGAGATTTTATACTGGAGCAACTGCCTGATGTGGTCATCAACATTGTGGATGCCTCCAACCTGGAGCGCAACCTTTACCTTACCACCCAGCTTATCGACATGGACATTAGGGTGGTTATGGTGCTCAACATGTTTGACGAAATGCAGCAGAAGGGCGACATGCTCGATTATGAATCGCTGGGAAAGATGATCGGCATTCCCATAGTCCCTTCCGTAAGTTCAAAGGGCAAAGGCATTAAAGAAACGTTCGAAAAGGTGATCGAGGTGTTTGAAGACCGTAACCCGGTGGTGCGCCACATTCACATTAACTACGGCGTTAGCCCGGAACGTTCAATTAAAGAAATTCAGGATCTGATCAATGCTCCTGGCAACCAACATCTTACCGACAGGATTTCCACACGTTTTCTGGCAATTAAACTGCTCGAAAACGACAAAGAGGCCGTGAAGAAGATCATGGAGAACTGCCACAACCATGAGGAGATATTGTATTATACCGGTCAGGAAACCCACCGTCTGGAGAAAGAATATGGTGAACACCCAGAAACGGTCATCACCGACCTGAAATACGGTTTTATTTCTGGTGCACTAAAAGAAACAATGAAGCCGGGCGTTACGGAGCAGCGCAAAACAAGTGAAGTGATTGACACGCTCATTACGCACAAGCTATTCGGCTTTCCTATCTTTTTGTTTTTTATGTGGCTTATGTTTTCTGCCACTTTCTGGCTGGGCAGCTATCCCATGGACTGGATTGAATCGGGGGTGGGTGTGCTTGCCGACTGGCTCAGCGGGCAGATGAGTGAAGGCCCCCTTAAGGACCTGCTGATAAACGGTATTGTAAGCGGCGTGGGCGGCGTTATTGTATTCCTGCCCAATATCATGCTGCTATTTTTCTTCATCAGCCTGATGGAGGACACCGGGTATATGTCGCGGGCCGTATTTATTATGGACAAACTCATGCACAAAATAGGGCTGCATGGCAAGTCGTTTATTCCATTGCTGATGGGCTTTGGCTGCAACGTGCCGGCTATTATGGCTACGCGCACCCTGTCGAACCGCAACGACCGTTTGCTTACCATGCTCATCAATCCCTTCATGTCGTGCAGCGCCCGCTTGCCCATTTATGTGCTGCTTATTAGCGCCTTTTTTCCCGAAAACCAGGGGAGTATGCTTTTTCTGATTTACCTTATTGGGGTGATGATGGCCATTGGAGTGGCACTGCTGTTCAAGAAAACCCTTTTCAGGGCCCAGGAAGTGCCCTTTGTAATGGAGCTTCCCCCCTACCGCATGCCTACAGCCAGGGCCTCTACCTCGCATATGTGGAGCAAGGCCGTTCAGTACCTGCGGAAAATCGGGGGCATCATACTGGTAGCATCCATAATCATTTGGGCATTGGGCTATTTCCCCAACGGCAGCAGTTTCCAGGAGCAGGTGCAGGCTCAGCGTGAAACCATAATAGCACAGCACAAGGCTGAATTGGCCGCTCTGCCCGAAACGGCGGTTGCAGAAAGGCAACAACTTGCAGAACAATTTGACCTTCGTCTGTATCAAGCCGAAGCCATAGCCTACTCCAAAAGATTAGAAAACAGCTATATAGGAAGGATTGGCAAGGCCGTTCACCCCGTAATGGCGCCACTGGGATTCGACTGGAAAATGACCATTAGTATAATCTCTGGTGTAGCTGCAAAGGAAATAGTGGTGAGTACCCTGGGTGTGCTTTACCAGGTAGATGAAAATGTGCAGACTCAAAGTCAGTCACTTATTGAAAAGTTGCAGAGCCAGACTTACACGGAAGGGCCACGTGCCGGACAAAAAGTGTTCAATAAACGGGTAGCTTTCAGCCTCATGCTGTTCGTGCTGCTTTATTTTCCGTGCATTGGCGTGATTGCAGCCATTAGCAAGGAGTCGGGGCACTGGAAATGGGGCTTGTTTACGGTAGGCTATACCACCCTGATTGCCTGGCTGGTATCATTTATCTTTTATCAGACCACGGGTCTTTTCATTTAAATATCCCGAAGAATGACACAATGGATCATAACCATAGTTATACTGGCCCTCGCATTTGGCTTTGCCATTTATAAGCTGGTGCGCATTATCCGGCGTCCGAAAAAAGGTCCGTCCGATCCCTGCGGAGGTTGCGTGAGCGATTGTGCCGGTTGCCAGTTCATGACCAAGGATAAAATCCCCTACAAATTGAAATGAAAGCCCGTATTCATGGGCTTTTTTTCTTATTTTCGGGTAGCCTAAAAACCCGATGAGCTACGACCTTCATTCCATATTGCTTAAGTATTGGGGATTCAGTGCATTCAGGCCCTTGCAGGAAGACATTATCCGTTCGGTGCTCGAAGGCCACGACACCCTCGCCCTGCTGCCTACCGGTGGTGGAAAGTCGCTTTGCTACCAGGTGCCAGGCCTTGCCCGCGAAGGTTTGTGTATTGTGGTAACGCCCCTGGTGGCCCTTATGAAGGACCAGGTACAGAACCTGAAAGACCGGGGCATTAAAGCCGTAGGCGTTTATTACGGGCTAAGCAAGATGGAAATGGATATTGCCATCGACAACTGTGTATATGGCGATGTGAAGTTCCTGTACCTTTCGCCTGAAAGACTCACCACCGAACTTTTACGTGCCCGCATACCAAAGATGAAGGTCAACCTGCTGGCGGTAGATGAAGCGCACTGTATTTCGCAGTGGGGCTACGACTTCAGGCCACCTTACCTGAGAATTGCCGAGGTAAGGGAGCTTATGCCCAACACGCCTGTGCTGGCCTTAACGGCCACCGCCACTACCCAAGTGGTGGAAGACATTCAGCAAAAGCTTGATTTTAGCATCCCAAACGTGTTTCAAAAAAGTTTTGAGCGCAAAAACCTCGCTTACGTGGTGCTGGAAGAAGAGGACAAACTGAACCGCTTGCTCAGGATTTGTAACAAGGTGGGCGGGCCGGGCATTGTGTATGTGCGCAACCGCAAAAAGACACGCGAAATGGCCCTTTTTCTGAAGAAAAATAATGTATCGGCCGATTTTTACCATGCAGGCCTCACCACCCTGGAGCGCGACGTAAAACAGAATGCATGGATGAAGGAAAAAGCCAGGGTAATGGTTTCGACCAATGCTTTTGGCATGGGTATCGACAAGCCCAATGTTCGCTTTGTGGTGCATATGGACCTGCCCGACAGCCCCGAGGCTTATTTCCAGGAAGCAGGGAGGGCCGGGCGCGATGGAAAAAAATCGTTCGCCGTGCTGCTGTGCAACAAGGCCGATGTAATTGAGCTGGAACGCAACCACGAGCGCTCCTACCCGCCCATCGAGTTTATTAAAAAAGTTTATAACAGCCTGGGCAATTATTTTCAGCTGGCCATTGGGGCCGGGCGCGATCAGACCTTTCCATTCAGCCTCAGCGAGTTTGCCGAAAATTATACCTATGATCCGGTACTGGCTTTTAATGCCCTGAAATTTCTCGAAAGAGAAGGCTATATTGCCATGTCGGACGCCCTGGCAAACCCCTCAAGGGTTTTTTTCTCTATCAATAAAGAAGAACTCTATCGTTTCCAGGTGGCCACACCGGCTTACGATCCGTTTATCAAAGTATTGCTCCGCTCTTACACCGGCATGTTTTCGGAGTTTGTAAAGGTCAGCGAGAGCGACATAGCCAAAAGAGCCGGCATTACCAAAGATGAGGCGATTAAGCGGCTGCGCTGGCTCAGGCAGGTCAGCATCCTGCAATACGAAGAGCAAAACGAACAGGCCGCCATCACCTTCCTGGAAGAGCGCATGCAGGAGCATCAGCTTCGCATCACCCCCGAGGTGTATCACGAGCGACGGGAGTTTTCGCGCGAGCGTATGGAAGCGATGAAGCAATACGTGCTTTCTTCCAACAAATGCCGCAGCATGATGCTGCTGGCTTATTTCGGAGAGGAGATAAGTCATCGCTGCGGGCAGTGCGATGTATGCCTGGAACGCAACAAAGCGGATGTTTCGGCCTATGAGTTCGATATGGTACTGAAAGAGGTTAAACCTTTGCTGCAAGGCAAACCCATGAGCACCAAAGAGCTGTTGAATATTATTCCTTCCACCATCAGCGAAGGCAAAGTGCTGAAAGTGCTGCAATGGCTCATTGACAACGGAAAGGTGGAAACCCTTGAGGAGGAAGGAAAGTTGAGGTGGGCAGACTAGCTATAGCTCAGGTTTTCTCCCCGGTTTTAAGTATTTTTGCAGATAAGAATTACCTTGAGTTTAATCAAATTTGGATTTCATGCAAAAATACCGGCATATTTTTTTCGATCTCGACCGCACGCTTTACGATTTTGACCGCAACAACCGCGAAACCATTTACCAACTTTATTGCGACTTTGGGCTGGCTGAAATGGGAGTGGCCGATTTCGACACTTTTCATAAAACCTATAAAAGCATAAACCTGCCCCTTTGGGAGCGCTACAAAAAACAGGAAATTACCAAGAAATACCTCAATGTGGCCCGCTTCTCTGATACCCTGAAAGCCTTCGGTATCAATCATGGGTTGGCCGAAAAGTTTGCTTCTGAATACATCAGGCTTAGCCCCATGCAGGTGCATTTGCTGCCGGGCACCAAAGAACTGCTCGACTACCTTTTTCCGAAATACCCGCTACACATTATCACCAACGGTTTCGACGAAATTCAGTTTCTGAAGATCAGTCGTTGCGGGCTGGAGAAATACTTTCAGCATGTAATTGTAAGTGAGGATGCCGGGGCGCAAAAGCCCGATCCACGCATATTTGATTATGCTTTTGAAAAAACGGGTGCTCTGCCCAAAGAGTCTCTGCTGGTGGGTGATGACCCCCAGTCTGATATTTTCGGGGCGCAGCAGGCGGGTATGGATCAGGTGTGGCTAGCGCAGCCGGGCGAAACATCGGCCTACGAGCCTACCTACCAGATTGGTCAATTGAAAGAATTAATGGATTTTCTGTAAGATTTCAGAATCCGGGGAATATTCAATGTTTAATCCTGTACCCGCTTACCAGCGGATTCAATGTCCAATGTGGCAATTGAACTTATGCCACCTTTAACTTTATCGCCGATTTCCACATTTACTTTGGTCCCAAGGGGCAGATAAAGGTCGGCGCGAGAGCCGAATTTGATGAAGCCCAGCTCGTCGCCCTGTTTTACCGTGGTGCCTTCCCTGGTGTAGCAAACAATGCGGCGGGCCACAAAACCTGCCACCTGGTGCATTAAAATCTGGTGATCGTTTTCGGTTTCAAAAACTATGGAAGTGCGCTCGTTGAGGGTGCTCGACTTAGGGCTCCAGGCCAGCAAGAATTTGCCTTGGTGATGCCTCTTATACAGGACTTTTCCAGTTACCGGATAGCGGTTCTGATGCACGTTTAGAGGAGACATGAAGATAGACACCTGCAGCATGGGCTTTTTGAAGAATTCTTTTTCAAAAGCCTCTTCAACCACGACCACACGGCCATCGGCCGGGCTCAGCACCGCGGTGGGGTCTGGGGTAATCTTCCGGTTGGGCGAGCGAAAAAACTGCAACATCATGATCCATAAAACAATCAGCGGGGCATAAATGAACCAAACCCAGTTGCCCGCCTCGGGAAAAAAGATGCGCATAACAAAAACGGCAATGATCAGCAGTGCTGTAACAAGAGTAATGGTGGGATAACCTTCCCTGTGAATTTTCATAGGATTTTGGTCAGAATACAATATTAAGATAAACAAAAACAAAAGGTGCAGCCATGATCACTCCGTCGAAACGGTCGAGGATGCCTCCGTGCCCCGGCAGCAGACGACCGCTGTCCTTGGCATTGATGCTGCGTTTAAACATGGACTCAAAAAGATCGCCATAGGAACTGAAAACTACCACGATCAGGGAAATGGCCAGCCAGTCGATGGTGTCGATCTGGGTGAAATACCTTGAAATCATAAATCCCGTAAACATAGCCAGCACACCGCCGCCAATGGTTCCTTCCCAGGTTTTTTTTGGTGAAATGCGCTCAAAAAGCCGGTGCTTGCCAATGGCCGAACCTACCAGATAAGCACCGGTTTCGTTCATCCATACCAGGAAGAAGAAACCCATCAGAAGGCTCGAATGATAGGTGCCCGGCATTAAGTTGGGATTGGGAAAATAATTGAGCAGCGAAAAAGGCAGGGCAATGTAAAGCAGGCCAAAAAAAGTAAAAGCAATATTGGTAAACGGGTTGGGCAGTTTTCGGTAAAGTTCGAAAAGAAAAATCAGAAAAATGAAAACAAAGTTAAACATCAGAATACCCCAGCCGGTGTGACCATGGGCAATAAATGCGTTGGACAGAAAAAGAAAAACCCCTGAAAGGATGCCTGCGAATTTATTTGGGAAAATGCCTGCGGTTTCGACCAGTTTAAAAAATTCCCATAAACCCATTACGGTGATGATCAGAAAGAGTATGACAAAAAATCGGTGATGCATGTTAATAGACAAAATCACCAGCACTACAAAAACGATTCCGGTCAGCGTACGTTTTACAAGGTTGTTCACAACTCCTCCCTGTTTATGATTAACCTGGCCCTGAGCACATTATCGACATGTACGTAAAGCTCAACCTCACCAAAAAGATAGGCAGAATCTTTTTTATTTACCACCACGCTCTCAATCTCAAAATCTTCCAACACGGCTTTCACAATCTCTACCTTGTGCAGATACGTGGAACTATATATCAGATGCCAGTTTTCTTCCATAAAAATGCCTAATGGGCTTAACGGGTCTCAACCAGAAAAAGGAACACTTCTTTGGGGCCATGGGCGCCGTGCACCAGGGTTTTTTCTATATCTGCCGTTCGGCTGGGACCTGTCACAAAGGTAATCATCGACGGAAGCCCCCCATCATATTTTTTGTGCATAAATTGAAACGCATCCTTAATATCCCAAACCAGTTGCCGGCTGTTTGCTACCACAATATGCACGGGCGGATAAATGAAACTGCGGCGTCCGCCACCCTGCCTGCTACTCATAACAATGGTTCCCAGCCTGCTTACCAGCACTTCGCAACCTGTGAGGGCCGCCTGGCATTCGTCAAGCTCCTTGCAGTCCTTTATGCAGCCAATGCCTTTTTCGTCGAGCAAACCGCTGAAGAAGGCCTCGCCACAAAACAATTTCTCAATGTTTTTCTTTTTCAGCAGGGCTTTGAGGCTCAAGCTAAGCTCTTCATAATCGGCACAATACACAAACTGACCATTGACTTTAGAAAAAGCCTCGGCAAAAGAAACATCAAGGAATTCGGAGTCAGGAGCAGCATGGACCGGACTTTCCAGGTCGACACTTTCGTAAGGGGGTAGCATTTTGTTAACCAGCGCGTCCCTTACTTTCTTCAGAACCTTTTCCTTTGATGTGCTTTCCTTCATAGAATCAGGATGATGGATTCGTTATGGGAGGATGGTTTGGATCTGATTCATCAAGAGGTGTTTCGGCGGAATGTCCGTCAGGAGTATTTTCTGGCAGAGACACTTCACTGGACGTTTCAATATTTTTTTCAGCCAAAGTTTCAGACTCCGGCTCGAAGGGACGTTTGCCAAAGATGTGCTCCAGGTCTTCACCGAAAATTACCTCCTTTTCGAGCAAAAGATCGCCAAGTTTAATGAGTTTGTCCTTGTTTTCGGTGAGAATTTTTTTGGCACGCTCGTAGGCTTCTTCAATCAGTTTGCTTACCTCCTCATCGATCACTTGGGCGGTGCGCTCTGAGTAAGGCCTGTTAAAAGCATACTCACTCTGTCCGGTGCTGTCGTAATAGCTCACGTTGCCGATTTTCTTATTCAAACCAAAGAAAACCACCATGGCATACACCTGCTTGGTTACTTTCTCGAGGTCGTTGAGCGCCCCGGTCGAAATTTTGCCAAAAATAATTTCTTCGGCGGCCCTGCCTCCAAGAATAGATGTAATCTCGTCGTACATTTGTTCGGTGGTAGTAATTTGCCGCTCTTCGGGCAGGTACCATGCGGCTCCCAGGGCTTTACCGCGGGGAACTATGGTAACCTTAACGAGGGGGTGAGCATGTTCGAGCAGCCAGCTCACCGATGCGTGTCCGGCCTCATGATAAGCAATGACTTTCTTTTCAGATGGTGAAATGATCTTATTGCGCTTTTCCAGCCCGCCAATGATACGGTCAACTGCATCAAGAAAGTCCTGACGTTCTACCACCTTTTTATTGCGCCTTGCGGCGATAAGTGCGGCTTCATTACACACGTTGGCAATGTCGGCACCCGAGAAACCCGGGGTTTGCTTTGCCAGGAAATCAGATTCGACCTCGGGCGCAAGTTTAATAGGCTTCATGTGCACCTTAAAGATGGCCTTGCGTTCTTCCAGGTCGGGCATTTCCACATGTATCTGCCGGTCGAATCGTCCGGCACGCATCAATGCCCTGTCGAGGATGTCGGCACGGTTGGTGGCAGCCAGAATAATTACGCCCTGGTTGGTACCAAAACCATCCATTTCAGTAAGCAGCTGGTTCAGCGTATTTTCACGCTCATCGTTGGCTCCGGTCATTGGGTTTTTGCCCCGGGCACGGCCAATGGCGTCGATTTCATCAATAAAAATAATGCATGGGGCCTTTTCCTTGGCTTGTTTAAAGAGGTCGCGCACCCGCGAAGCACCCACCCCCACAAACATTTCCACAAAGTCGGAACCGCTCAATGAGAAAAAAGGCACCTGGGCCTGGCCAGCCACTGCCTTGGCAAGCAAGGTCTTTCCGGTGCCGGGAGGGCCTACCAGCAAAGCACCTTTGGGTATTTGTCCACCCAGGTCGGTATATTTCTTGGGGTTTTTTAGGAAGTCAACGATCTCCATCAATTCAATCTTGGCTTCTTCCAGGCCTGCCACATCCTTAAAGGTAACATTCACATGGGTATCCTTATCGAAAAGGGTTGCCTTGGATTTGCCTATGTTGAAAATCTGTCCGCCGCCCGAGGCTCCTGCCATTCGGCGCATGATAAATAGCCAGAAAACGATTAGCAGACCAATGGGCAGTATCCAGCCCAGAATGTCCGTACCCCAGTTGCGGCGCTGCTCAAAGAAAATGGGCACCCGCTGTTCCACAGGGAACTCCTCCTGGGCTTCCCTCACCAGCTTTTCGAAACCTTCAACCGAGCCTATCTTGAAGGTATAATGCGGGCGAAGGGCATCCATCGTGCTGGTGCGGCCCTCAATGTCGTTGTATTTTTCCTGGTCCAGCCGGTCCTGCTTAATGAAAACCTCCACCATTTCATGGTTCACTACAATGAGTTTTTCCATATCGTTGGTACGGAGCATTTCCACTTCGAAGCGTTGCTGCGATATTTCAATGGCGCCACCGCCCCAGTTGAAGAAATTGAGCCCAATGAGCAAAAGGGCCAGCATCCCATAAACCCAGTAAAAGTTAAAGGGAGGCTTCTTTTTTCCCTTACCACCCTTTGAATTTTCGGGATTGGGTTTGCCGGAGGGATTATTTACTTTGTTTTTATTTTCTGTATCCATTTATTTCTATTGAAAAAAATCAAACTACCCTTTCGGGGAAAGTATTACTCAAACGTGGTGCGCGGTGCATCGGCCCAGAGGGCTTCGAGCTTGTAAAAATTGCGCACCGGTTCCTGAAAAACGTGCACCACCACATCAAGATAATCAAGCAAAATCCACTCGGCATTCGAAAAGCCTTCGCGCCGCCTGGGAAATTGCCCGGTAGCTTTCTTGGCTTCAGCCTCTACCGAGTCGGCAATGGCGCCGGTGTGCGGGCGCGAGGTGCCATGGCAAATCACAAAATAATCGCAAACGGTTGAATTTAATTTTGCTAAATCAAGAATGACAATATCAAGTCCTTTCTTTTCCTGAATGCCTTTAACTATTGAATCAATAAGGGTTTGGGTGTCGTCTTTCTTTTTTGTTTTAACCATTCTCTGGATGTTATATTTAACTGCAAATTTAACATTATTTACGCACATATTGTTTTTGCATTATTCCGAATAATTGTTAATCAGGCATTATTAACTAATTTTGGCAAAGCGCTCGAAAAATGTACCCTTTCAACCCCATAATCCATCGCCTGCAGGCCATCGACTCCACCAACCGCGAAGCCTTTCGGCTTCTCGAAACCGGGAGTTTAAAAGAAGGAACAGTCATTGTGGCCGAAAGCCAGTCAGCGGGTCGCGGACAGGGAAAAACCATGTGGGAAAGTGCGCCTGGTCTGAACCTTACCTTTTCGCTGTTGCTAAGGCCTGTATTCCTGCCTCCTGCCCAGCAGTTTCTGCTCAACCAAACCATTGCATTGGGAATCAGAGATTGCCTTTCTGATAAACTTTTCCCCGAAAGGGTGAGCATAAAATGGCCCAACGACATTTACTGCAAAATGGGGAAAGTATCCGGAACCCTGATTGAAAACCGCATTATGGGCGGCACTTTTGATTGGTGCGTGGCAGGCATCGGCATTAATGTGAACCAGGAGGTCTTCTCTTCTGATGCGCCTAATCCACTTTCAATCAAGAATTTAACAAACAGAGCCTACGACCTGGAAGAAATGCTGAATAACTGTCTGGCGGCCATTGGGAAGTGGTATGGCATGCTTCGCAACGGTCAATTGCGAAACATACAAAAGGTTTACCTCGAACACCTAATGGGGTTGAACGAGAAAGGCCGTTTCAAAGCGGGAAAGGAAACCTTTGCCGGAACCATAACCGGAGTTGACCAATACGGGAGGCTGCAAATTCTTGACGAAAACCAGCAAAACCTGACTTTCGACATCAAAGAGGTGCAATTTCTGCTATGATTTTTTTGAGAAAATCTCCTGCAGCTTATCGGCAAGCATATTGACGAGGTTTTGCAGGGGCCTTGATGCCACCATGCTGAGAAATGGATTAAGTTCGGCATCAAACACAATCTCTGCATAACTCTTCCCCCCGGCATCCGGCTCAAAAAAGCAATCAAGTGTATAATCGATGGGGTTGTTGCCCTCGGCCGCAATGTGAATGTTGCTATGGGGTTTTTTATTTATCATGCGCATCGACAACTCGGCCATGCCCTGAATGGTAAAAGAACAACTTTGCTCATCGGCTTTCCAGTTTACAATTTGTGGGGGCATTAGGTCTTTGAAGTTGCGGAAATCACTCAAAAATTCAAACACTTCCTGCTCCGGAGCATCAATTTGCACGCGTTCACTTTGAAACTTTGCCATTAAAGTTAATCTTGGTTAAAGGAAAATTATTTTCCCCAGGCGTGGGGGTCTTCTCGCCATTTGGCCAGCAATTCAAGTTCTTCCTGATTTATGCGGCCTTCCTGCAGCGCGGTTTCAAGCAGGCAGCTGTAATTGCTCAGGGTCACAAGCTCGCAATGGTTCTCGGCCATGGCCTTGTCGGCTTCGGGCAGCCCATAGGAGAAGATAGCCAGCATGCCGGCTACATCGAAACCTGCTTCGCGCAAAGCTTTAACGGCGGCAATACTGCTCTTGCCAGTCGACACCAGGTCTTCGATCACAAGGGTTTTCTCACCCTTAAGGATACGCCCTTCCACCATGTTTCCAAGCCCGTGACCTTTGGGCGCGCTACGCACATACACAAAAGGCAGGCCCAGCTCTTCGGCCACCAGTATGCCATGAGCAATGGCGCCGGTAGCTACCCCTGCAATCACGGCAGCATCAGGAAAAAATTCCTTAATCAGTTTGGTGAGCTGAAGTGCAATTTGCCGGCGTACCTGCGGGTATGAAAGGGTTTGTCGGTTATCGCAATAAATAGGTGACTTGATACCAGAAGCCCAGGTAAAAGGGTTTTCTGCATTCAGTTTTATTGCTTTACTTTGCAGCAATAAACTGGCAATAATACGGGCAATTTCGCTGTCGCATTTCATGGTGCAAACCTACTTCATTTTTTAGTAATTTTTCACTTGCCAGTCAATTTTCCGTCAAAAAAGGCAAACAATAAAAAATCAGCCATGCTTACCATTTACCTGGCCGACCGTCAAATAAAACTAACCGCAGCCGGTGAGGAAGGCAAAACCGAAAACGTCATCCAGGTCGCTCCCGGACAGGCCTTTCCTTTCTGGGAATATTTCAATAAACTTCTTTCCGCTTCCGCGGAAAAAGAACTGGTTTTCAGCTCCAGCGACATCCAATGGCTGTTTCGTTTCATTGCCAGCTTTTTTGAACCTTCTGAGGCTGCCGGCGGACTGGTGAAGGATGAAAAAGGGCAACTGTTGTTCATCTTTCGGCAGGGCAAATGGGACCTTCCCAAAGGCCATACCGAGAAAAATGAATCGATAGAAGAAACCGCCCTTCGCGAAGTGGAAGAAGAATGCGGCATTGACCAATTGAAAATAATAAAATCCCTGCCCACAACTTATCATGTGTTCGAGCTAAAAAAAGACCGCTGGGTCATGAAAAAAACCTGGTGGTACCTGATGCACACCAAGACCAAAAAAGAACCACGGCCTCAAACCAACGAGCAAATAGAAATAGCAAAGTGGTTCGAAAGAGGGAGTCTAAATGAAATTTTTGAGAATACTTACGGATCGGTTAAAGAGGTGGTGCGCTACGCCATTGAATTAAAACTGGCATAAAGGGGTAAAAGGTTTCAGGTTTGAAGTTTGGAGTTCAGGAACGCAATCAAATCACTGACATGCAAATGGTTATCCTTTATCCTTTATCCTTTATCCTTTATCCTTTATCCTTTATCCTTTATCCCTGACCCTACAAAACGACCTGATCCGGAACAAATTGGGAAGCGTCGCCTCCGTTTTTTATAATGTCGCGAACCAGTGAGGAGTTAATGGCGGTATGCTCGGGCACGGTGAGCATGAATAAGGTTTCGAGCTCGGGCATCATTTTTTTGTTCATCTGCCCTATGCTCCTCTCAAATTCAAAGTCGGCACTGGTTCGCAACCCACGAAGGATAAACCGCACATTGAGTTTTCGGCACAGCTCAACAGTAAGACCCTCGTATTCAATGATTTCTATTGTCGGGTAGTTTTCAAAAACTTTCCTTAGCCATTCCTTGCGTTTTTCTATGGGAAAAAAGCCCGATTTTTCGGCATTGCGTCCAATAGCAATAATGATCTTGTCGAAAAGCGGAACAGCCCGAAGAATGATGGATTCGTGGCCTTTGGTTATGGGGTCGAAGCTCCCTGGAAACAATGCTACACGGTTCATGGTTCACTAGTTTTATGAAATGTCGGGCTTTTCAAAAATTGAAAAATGTACCCGTCCATATTTTCGTTCCTTCACAAAGTTAGGGAATGTTTCAAAATGTTTGCCAGCCGGGTGCTCTAGCACCAGCCAGCCGCCAGGTGCCAGCAGGTCTCGTTCAAAAACCACCTGCGGAATTTTTTCAATGCCGTCCATATCGTAGGGAGGATCGGCAAAGATTACATCGAAGCCTGGCCGGCAATACAAAAGGAAGCGAAACACGTCGGCACGCACCACCTTTAAATTATCAAGCTTAAGCTCACGAATGGATTGTTGAATAAATTCCACACATTTGAAGTGATTCTCCACAGCAATAACCTCGGCCGCTCCCCTGGAGGCAAACTCGTAAGAGATGCTTCCGGTACCGGCAAACAGGTCAATTACCAGCAGGCCTTCAAAATCGAAATGATTGTTGAGCACGTTGAATAGTGCTTCTTTTGCCAGATCGGTAGTTGGCCTCACCGGCAAGTTTGATGGCGGATGAATGATCCTTCGCTGATGTTTTCCTGCAATTATCCGCATGTGTTCAGGTTAAGCAAATTGAAAAAATAATGATGTGGAACCTCGTCGAACTCTGGCCCGTATTTATACACGTCGCTGCGCCCGACAAAATGTACCTTTTTAAAATACTGGCTGAGCATCTCATAATTCCTGGAGTCGAGACTGATCTCTCCGGCCAGCATGGCTTCCGTCTGGCTGGCATCGAGCCCAAACTGTTCCATGGCATAAAACAAAAAATACATAAGATCGTCGAAAGTCTGGTAGGCAAACGAATTGTAAAAAACCAGGCGTGCGCCTTCTAGCAGCAGAAGTTCGAAATGGCCGGGTTTAATGTGCAGCAAAAGGTCAGCTTTCAACTCGTCCAGCCTGAAAGCTGCCAGGGTACTCTCAATAAGTACGGTGCCGGTATGCCTTAGCCGGTAAGATGGGTATAAATAATCCAGCTTCTTTCGCAGCACTTCGGGAAATGGGTAAATTCCAAAAGCCTCCAGGTTATTGAGTTTATCGGCCTTAAGGTCATGATTGTCAGGTGTTGGCCCGCAAAACTGCTGATAAGCGTCCTTGCCAGCATGCAAAAAAAGGTCGGCAGGCACAAGCGTATATTGAGGCTGATACCATGCAATGTTAACCCTTTCGAAAGAGCCAAGCAGCAAGGGGTGTTCTTTAATAAATATCTCCAGTTCATCTGCCAGCCTGTCGGCCTGCCCGGGCTTGGCAGAATGAAAAGACTCGAGCATCTGGTAGCGAAAATGCCTTGGGTCGAGAATGGCAAAAGAAAATCCATCGAGCGAAAGCTCGATGGATAATATTACGTTTCTTTCCGACCCTGGGGAAAACGTGCTGTCGACAATGCTAATTGTCCTGCGAAAAGGGCCAGACATGCAAATCGTTTTTATTCCCAGTTGCCGTCGATGGAAGCTTCAAACAGGGAGCCCACCTTAAGGCCATCGAGACGGGTATAATACACAAGGTACTGCAGGTTGCTCATGTACTGTTCGGGTGTGGCATAGGCCTCGAATACAGGCAATTGCACCAGCCCGCGCTCAATCATGCTTGCAGCCATGGTGAAACGCTGGCCGCCACTGAAGGGGATATAGGGCAGCGAATCGATGGGGTACCTGGAGCGTACCAGCAGGGTGTCTTTTGCAGGCATCCAAATAGTATCCCTTTGCACAATGCCCAGGCGCACGGCTTCGGCTTCGGTAAGCGAATCGGGTACAGTACCAATAGCCCTGAGGATCACGATAGAGTCATACTTCACAAAGTTCACAAGTGAATCCAGGTCGCCGAGAAAAGTTCCGAAGCGGGTACGGTGGGCAACCTGAGCAGTGCGAATGTCTTTCAGGCGCTCAATGATGCGGGCTTCACGACGGGCTGCTTCCTGGTTAAAACGAACCGGCTCCATAATACTGTCGTAAATAAGGTAGCCAAGCACCACAATCACAAGGGCTAAAACAATTTGAATAGCTGTTTTCATACTATCTGGTGGTTTTTTTAAAGTGAATATGCAAAGGTAAAACAAAAATCGGAACGAAAGGAAACTGAGGAAAACCAAGTTAAAAAACCTGCGTCAACCATTTCAGAAATCCAACTGCAAATATTCTAATTTTTTTTTAATCGCCCATAATAAAATCATAAAAACATCATAAGAAATGCATGATTTGTTGTTTTGATTCAGCAAAATGAACGGCATACTATTGAAAACCCGACTGTTAAAAGGTCTGGAAGGCCCGGTCGAGGTGGTGCGTGCGGCGGTTTATCTTGAGGTCCTGCAGCATCGACGATTTTACCCTAATAGTAAGGTTGTAGCTTTTCCTGAAACCAAAGGGAATCCAGTTGAGGGTCATTTCCCAGCAATGCAAATCGCGGTAAATATCCACTGAGGTGTAGGTAATTTCCTTGCGGTCGAAATCATAACCACTCCTGAAGCCCAGCCTCCATTTTGGCGTAAGTTGCATGTCTCCGCTAAAGTTGAGCGACTGCACATAGGTTTTATCGAAGCGGTCCTGGGCATAATTGTAGCGCGAGCCGTAGTTAAAGGTATATCCAAACTGCATTGACCATGGTACGGAATAATCGACCATTCCCGGCGTAACCTGGAGCACATCAGGCCCCGGAGCCAGTCCTTCATCGGGTTCGCCATTACCCAATCCATTGTCGGGGCCACCAATATCTTGCCCCATACCACCTCTCAGCTGAGATCCCGCCCCGGTGGATGGTCTTGTTTTGGAGCTCAACGAGTAATTGAAACCCAGGCTCCAGTTAGTATTGTTCAGCTTCATCAGCTTTTTCTGGGTATCCCATAAAAAGCGGTTAATGTAGCGTCCGGTCGAATCGGTGTCGTAAACCGTCCAACCGCTTGAATAGGTTATGTCAAAGTTGTTGAAAAGCCGGGTGCGGGCCGAAATCCTGATGTCGTTAAAATTCAGCGAGTCGCGGGCAATATCGTACCCACCGTTTATGGAAAGATTATCAATCAGGGCGATCTTGCGCTCGCCCCGGGCAGTAGTGTCGCGCCGGTTTCGCACTTTCATTTCCAGGTTGTTGGTCACCGAAAAGTTGATGTTTCCCGAGCGGTTGGGCTGTGGCCCCGAATAAATCCCATCCTCAAAAATGGCATATCTTACTTCTTCCTGGCGCCGCTCGTCGAAGTAGGTCTGGTAATACCCCCAAAAAGGATTGGCAAAGTCAGGACGGTAGCTAAAGCCCACATTGGGTGAGACCACATGCCGAAGCGCCCTCAACGGCCCCCTGCGAAACTGCACCATGCCATAAAAGCGTGTGTTGAGGCTGGCGCTATAGCTGAAATCGTGAATGGCCTTAAAGCCCGGAATGGTATCTTTTACCATATTTCCGAAGAGGGTATCGCCCTGCTGTATAAAAATGGCCTGCGGATCCCAGTACTTTTCGACCGATGAGAGATACCAGTTCATGTTGTAATTAAAACTGTTGCTCAGGTTAAAATGCCTGAGCACCCGCATGGAGTGGCTTATCGGAATGCTGTGCCTCATGCCGTTGCGGAAGCGCGACCAAGTTTCTCTTTCAAACAACAGGGAGTCGACGGTGCGCAAATCGTTTCGGGCATTCATGGTGTAGTTCATGGTAATATTTTCATACCATCGGGCTTCACCTGAGCCGCTTTTTCTCCTGAATGGGTGCAGGCGGTTTACGCTGAAGGCAATTTCGGGCAGGCTCAGGTCGACCGTGCGATTCAGCGTATTCTGGCTGTGCCGGAAGTTGGCCGAGAAGTTGTAACGGCTTGCCCAGGTGGCCCTGTATGAAACGTTGGAAGAAAAGGTATTAGACAGGTAATCCTGGTCTGAAACGGGGTTGAAGCGGCTGGCCTGCGAGCTACCCGCATTAACGCTTGCCTGGAACACGCTGTTTGGTCTTGCCTTGGGGTCCTGGTTGTGGCTCCACACTACCCTGAAATCGCGGCTGCGCTCGTATCCGGGAAGGTTTTCCTCGCCCAGAATGTTGATAGCATAACTCAGGTTGATCGAACCCGAGTAGCGATAACGGACCCTGTAGGATGAGCCCAGTTTTGCTGCCCAGCTGCCGCGGGTGTATATATCGCCGCGCAACGAAAGGTCAACGTAATCGTTGATACCCCAGTAAAAACCACCATTCTCCAAATAAAAGCCGCGGTTGGAGGTTTCCCCGTAGGAGGGCATCAAAATACCCGAGGCCTGCCCCTTTTTGTTAGGGAAAAAACCAAAAGGTACCACCAGCGGAGTTGGCACACCTTCTATGACAAGGAAAGCCAGGCTGGTGATAATCTTGTCGTCTGGAATCATCTTTGCCTTACGGAAACCAATGTGAAAGTGTGGGTCGGGGTCGTCGCAGGTGGTGTATTTTCCGTCCTGCACATGAATGATTTTGTCAGGTTGAATCTTTACAAGTTCTCCGTGCAAATAGCCATCGGCTTCTTCGGTAAACACTTGCCGGGTGCGGCCGCGTTTGGTTTCGAAGTTATACCACATTTCTTTCGACTGAAACGACTGCGACCCTTCTGTGAAAATCGGGTACTGCTGCACCACCCCTGCCGAATCGGCAATGCCGGTAGCATAAAGCAGGTTTTCGCGAAAGTCTATTTCCACATACCCGGCCTCCAGGTGTATGTCGCCGTATTTTAGGTCGGCAGTTCCATAGAGGTAAACCTTTCGCTCGCGCACGTTGAAAAAAATACTGTCGATGGCCGAATAATCGACCCTGGCATCAAGAATGGTTCCCGATCCCCTGAGCCGCGGTTGTTCAGCCAGCCCAACATCGTTGGTGTCGGTAAGCATTGTTGGCAAGGTATCTGCTGGAAGCAGGCTGTCGGGAATCTCTGTTGGTAGTATGGATTGGAATCTTTGTGGAATAGTATCGGCATCAGCCTTGGGATAAACCCGGAAACTACCTGCTGAAGCGGATGCTACTGCTAGCCCAAAAAGGGTGAAAAGCAGCAGGAGCACAAAAAACTTAAATCCCAGGTTTGTACCCAATTTTAATTAATGTTACTTTTGTATAATAAGAATGGGCCTTTTGCGTAATATTACCAAAGGTAAGCAGGGGCAAAACTAATTAAAAATCGCATATTACTGGTGAAACGTTTCTTTATAATTTTTGGTATGCTGGTTCTGCTGGCATTGCTGCCGGCGGAGGTTTATGCTGACCGGCTCGGTTACGTCCGCACCGTAGTGATTGACCCCGGCCACGGAGGCCATGAGCCCGGTGCAGTGGGACGAAAGGTAAAAGAGAAGGACCTTACCCTGGCCATTTCCCTTAAAGTTGGCGAATACATTAAGGAAAACCTTCCGGATGTGAAGGTAATCTATACCCGCGATACCGACAAGCATGTGGAGCTGCGCGACAGGACCCGGATTGCCAATGAAAACCAGGCCGACCTATTTATCAGCATTCACTGCAACAGCGTTACCAACCGTTCGGCTTACGGCACCGAGACTTTCGTAATGGGACCACACCGCAATCAGGCCAACCTGGAAGTGGCCAAGCTTGAAAATGCTTCTATCCTCTATGAAGACAACTACCTGGAGGCCTACGATGGCTATGATCCAAATTCGCCCGAGTCGAATATTATTTTTACCCTTTTTCAGAACGCCTACCTGAACCAGAGTCTTACCATTGCCTCGCTGGTGCAGGACCAGTTCAGAGAAAGAGCCAGGCGCGTTGACAGGGGTGTGAAACAGGCTGGCTTTTTGGTGCTTTACCGCGCCACCATGCCGGCCATTCTTGTGGAAACAGGGTTTATCAGCAATGCCCGGGAGGAAGAATATCTGGCCTCCGAAGAAGGACAAAATCACATTGCCTCAGCCATTTACCGGGCTTTTCGCGATTACAAGACCAGCCAGGATCAGCTTGCCGCCGCCCACGAGCAGCAAATGCTGGCCAGCGCAAACACACAGTCCCAGCTCAGCCAGCCTGCAACCCCCAACCCGCCTGCCAGGCAAAGCCAGCAAAACACGCAGCCAGCAAACAATATACATAGCAATTCCGATATCGTTTTTAAGGTACAGTTTGCCTCTACCAGCACCCTGATGCCGCCCGATTCACCCGAGTTCATGGGCCTTCAAAATGTGGAATTTTATTTTCATGATGGGCTGTATAAATATACCGTCGGAAACGAAACCAGCCTCGAATCCGCCGCGGCCTTACAGGAAAGAGTGCAAAGAGCAGGCTTAAGAGATGCCTTTGTGGTGGCCTTTCAAAACAACGACCGAATATCGCCTGCCGAAGCGGTGCGGCTGATTAACCAAAGAACCATCAAACCCTAAACTTTTTACCCGATTTACTGTTTTATTTGACATGCATGTTAATAAATCCATTGTGCCATTTTTCATGCAAGTTCAACTTAACCTATTTATTACAACTTGTTATCAATGAAAATTACCAGAGAAGTTAAACTTGGATTAATAATGGCCATAACCCTTTTCCTTTTTATCTGGGGTTTGACCTACCTGAAGGGGAAAGACATTTTCTCGCGCCAGCTTAGCGTTTATGCAGTGTATGAAAATGTGAGCGGACTGGTAGAGTCCAATCCCGTGGTGTTGAGTGGGGTAAAAATCGGTCAGGTCGATCAGATCTACTTTCATCCCGATGGCTCAGGACGCATCATGGTTAAAATGATCATGAAAATGGAGATCAATATTCCCAATAACTCTGTGGCACGACTCACAGGAGCCGACTTTATGGGCTTTCGCGAAATCGAAATTTTGCTGGGCAATTCCGGCATTCCCGTCATCAACGGCGATACCCTGCCTTCCCTTATCTCGGCTTCGGTCATCGAAGAAGTGGGGCAGCAAATGCTTCCGCTGAAACATCAGGCCGAAAACCTGCTTGCACAGGCTGATTCAGTGTTGGCCGTGATACAATACATTTTCGATGCCGAAACCCGAGACAACATCACCCGCAGCTTCGATGGCATCAGGCAAACCATTGTCAACCTGGAGGAAACCACGGCCACTATCGATTCTACCTTCTCGCAACAGGCAAGTCGCCTGGCTGTGATTGTGGCCAACGCTGAGTCTATTTCGACCAACCTGCGCCAGAACAACGAGGCCATAACCAATATCATTCAGAACTTTTCCGAAATAAGCGATACGCTGGCTGCCCTTGAGCTTGCCAAGACCATGGAGGATGTGAACAAAACCATGGAGGCTTTTTCTGAAACCATGGAAAAAATCAACCGGGGCGAAGGTAGCGTTGGGCTGCTGGTAAACGACGAAGAGCTGTACCGTAACCTCGAGCAATCCTCTAAACAACTCGATTTGTTGCTCGAAGATATTCGTGAAAATCCGCGGCGATACATAAATGTTTCGGTTTTCGGAAGAAACTAATGTTGCCTATGCCTAAACCCCGCCTGTTATTACTGGTACCCGCCCTGCTGTTTTTTTTCTCTTTCTCCGGGCAGTCACCGGCACCAAACTATCTTGAACGGGAATTGAACCGCTTTGCCAGTGACCCTGCCCTCAAGAACGCCTCCTGGGGGTTTTGTGTAATTGACATAGAAACCGGTCGAACTGTCGTTTCGCGCAACGAGCATCAGGCCCTGGTACCCGCTTCCACTCAAAAAGTGCTTACTACTGCTTCGGCCCTGATGGTATTGGGACCCGATTTTCGCTACGAAACAACCATTGGCTACTCTGGCCGGATTGATGCCGGCGGGGTTTTGCATGGGGACCTGATCATAAAAGGCAGCGGCGACCCTTCTTTTGGCTCCAGCACAATGGACGACTCGCTGAACCTCGAAAAGGTTTTTTCTGTGTGGCTGCTGGCTGTCTACAAGGCCGGTATCAGGCAAATTAACGGGCGGGTGCTGGCCGATGAATCGGTTTTCGACCAGGAACTCATCCCACGCAAATGGTTGTGGGAAGACATGGGCAACTATTACGGTGCCGGGGCCAGTGGCCTCACTGCCAACGAAAACATGTACACGGTGTATTTCCAGCCAGGCAATGCCGTGGGGCAGCCTGCAAGGGTGGTGATGACCGAGCCGCAAATTCCCGCTATGGAATTTAACAACCAGGTAACCACTGGTCCCCGGGGTTCGGGCGACCAGGTGTATATTTTTGGGGCACCCTACCAAATGCAGCGGACACTGACCGGAACTGTGCCTTTGGGCAGCAGCAATTTCCCCGTTAGGGGCTCCATACCCGACCCGCCATTCTTTGTGGCAGCGGCCTTCAGCGAATTTCTCAGCCGCAATAA